>NZ_JALKIF010000016.1 GCF_023227715.1 Methanobacterium alcaliphilum | reverse complement strand
GATATATGGTGGTGTGCTGCAGATATCGGATGGATCACGGGACACAGTTATATTGTTTATGCTCCCTTATTGATGGGGGCTACTTCTGTAATGTATGAAGGAACACCTGATTTTCCGGATCCGGGAAGATTCTGGAAAATGATTGAAGAGTACGGGGTAAGCGTTTTTTACACGGCCCCTACTACGATTAGGATGTTCATGAAATATGGCGAAAAATGGCCTCAAAAACATGATTTAAGTACTTTGAGGATTTTGGGGTCTGTTGGGGAGCCTATAAATCCGGAAGCATGGATATGGTATTATCACCATATTGGGAATAGAAAATGCCCCATCATGGATACTTGGTGGCAAACTGAAACTGGAATGCATATCATAACTCCGTTACCCATATCCTCCTTAAAACCAGGGTCCGCATTTAAACCATTCCCCACTATTGTGGCTGAAATAAAAGATGATGATGGTAATAATTTATCAGAAAGCGGTGGGCATCTGATTATTAAAACACCATGGCCTGCTATGTTTAGAACCCTATTTAGGGAACCAGATCGTTACGTGGAATCTTACTGGAGTGAATTTCCTAACCTTTACCTCAGCGGGGATGTTGCTCGAGTTGACAAGGAAGGTTATTTCTGGATACAGGGAAGGGAAGACGATGTATTAAATGTGGCCGGACACAGAATAAGCACAGCTGAAGTAGAATCTGCTCTGGTAAGTCATCCTAAAGTTGTTGAAGCTGGAGTTGTAGGAAAACCCGACGTTTTAAAAGGTGAAGAAATTGCAGCGTTCGTGATTTTAAAAACAGATAGTGATTCATCCCCTAATCTTAAACACATTTTAAGAGAACATGTTAGGGAAGAGATAGGGCCTATAGCAAGTCCATCATATATAGGATTTGTTAAAGATCTACCTAAAACCAGGTCCGGCAAAATTATGCGTAGGGTGATAAAATCCAAAGTAAAAAATGAAGATGTGGGTGATATAAGCACTTTGGCAAATCCTGAATCGGTAAATGATTTGGATAATGCGATTTGATTATTTCATTAATTCAACTCACCTACTTCCCTTTTTTTAAGAAAATACTCTTTATTTAAAAAAATAATTTATTCTGATTCCTGATAACTACCATTATACTCTCCAGAACCCGCTACATCAAAAACTACTCCTTGAGCAATTCTTTCGCCTTTTTTTATAACATATTCGTACTCACCATAGTTATACAACATAAATTGCAGAGTTCCATAAAATCCAGGATCGCCCACGGCAGTGTGCACAGATACAAAAGACCTCAGGAGGGTTGACCTGGGCAGATAAAGCATGGAATAACCTTTAGGTATTTTAATTTTCCTATCGATAGTTGCTAAATAAGCTGTTTTTGGTTTTAGTTTGTATATGGGTGGTTTTAGTTTCTCCAGTGAAGGTAAATTTTTTTCATTATCAATCAGAGATCCGGGTCCTGTTTGAATGAATATTTCGTCCAGTGGAAGATCAATTCCAGAAGGTTCCACTAATCCTTCAAAATCTGGAAATAATTTTAAAAGTTCTTTTTCGCCTAGCATAAACTGCCTCCAAGATATTCATTATAATAAATGATTTAATTATTAATAAAATGAATCATAACTCATATTTAGTTATTTTCGTGATTATTTTGGTGTTGATGATTTATTAATTTGGTCATTAAAGTTTTTTCAAACATGCTGCAATAAATTCAGGTATGTCTCCAGGGTATCTGCTTGATATTAAGTTACCATCTTCTACAACTTCTCTGTCGATGTATTCTGCCCCGGAGTTTATTATATCTTGTTTAATGGATTTATATCCTGTTATTTTACGACCTTTAAGTACATTAGCTGTTATTAAAATTTGAGGGGCATGACAAATGAGGAACATTGGCTTTTCACTTTCTACAAAATTTTTAACAAATTGAACAGCATATTCATTTGATCTTAGCCTATCTGGGGAATAACCTCCAGGTATTAATAATGCATCAAAGTCATCTACTTTAGCCTGAGTGACAGATGTATCAATAAGGATTTCACATGCGCCTTTTTTCCCTCGAACTATATTGCCCTTTATAATTCCTACATGGATCAGTTCATGTCCTTCGTTTTCAAATGCTGCTGTAGGCTTTGAGTATTCTACATCTTCAAATAAATCATCTATTAAAACCGCTACCACACTCATAATAACACCAGTTTTTATATTTGTTCATTATGTTTAAAGTAAATTTTTTAATACATCATTGTAAAAAATAGACCTATATTAATTATTTAAATCAAAAATATGGAGTGAAAAAAATGCCAATAATTCATATAGATAGCAATGAACTATCTAGAGATCAAAAAAGAAACCTTGTCGAATCAATAACAAAAATTTCCAGTGAAATTATGGGTCTTCCTGAAAATACAATAACTATAATTATTCGAGAAGTACCATTAGAAGATGTTGGGGTGGGGGGTAAATTACTCAGTGATCTCCATGGTGATTAAACTGAATCTAATCTAAGGCAATATTCAAATTTAATTACTTTTTTTATAGACTATACTCTTTTTTCATAAATCAATTCTTTAAATTTAATTCGGAATTCTGTTCCACAGTTGCAGGCCATACTGATCGTTCCGTCAATTTGATCAACAAGATTAATTACCAGCCGCAGCCCTAGTGAATCCATATTTTTGAAATCAATATTGTCTGGAAAACCAATACCATTATCTTTTATACTCAGAATAAATTCGTTATTCTCTTTTTTAAGAGTGGTGGTTATAATTCCCTTCATTTTTCCTGGAAAAGCATGTTTTAGTGAATTAGTAACCAATTCATTAATTATAATTCCGCATGGAATGGATGTTTCAAGGTTTAAATTCAAAATATCTGTATCAAAATCGAGTTTTATTCTTTCGGGATCGTCAATATAAGTGTAGAAAAGATAATAAACTAAATCTCGGATATATTCTCCAAAATCAATTTCAACAAGGTCTTTCGAACGATAAAGTTTTTCATGTATTAGTGCCATTGACTTAACACGGTTTTGACTTTCAATAAATAACTCAAGATCTCTTTCATCGTTTAAATAAGAATTTTGGAGATTTAATAAGCTAGAGATTATTTGCATATTATTTTTCACACGGTGATGTATTTCACTGAGTAAAAGTTCTTTTTCTTTAAGAGCAGTTTTGATTTTTTCTTCATATTCCTTTTGAGGAGTGATGTCAGTTAACATTGCAAATGATCCGTCAAATTCTCCATTCTTGTTTTTTAAAGGAGTGGCAGATACTATTGCCCATAGTTCATCACCATTTTTTCGCCGAAATTTACATATATATTTGTCCGGTAATCCTCTTATCCGGTTTTTCATTCGCTGGTTATGCTTGTTTAATTCTTCTTCTAACATAAAAAATGTAATATTTTTTCCAAGAATTTCTTCGATTTCATATCCCAGTATTTCAGCCATCTGGCGGTTAACAAAGGTTGTAATGAAATTTTTATTCATAGCCCATATTCCTTCATTAGCGGCTTCAACAATATTCCTATATTTTTCTTCGCTTTCTTTTAAGGCATCTTCCATTTTCTTTTTTTCAGTAATATCTTGAGTAGTTCCTTCATAATATAATATGTTGTCTTCGTCTTTTATGGCCTTAGCATAAATAGAAACCCAAATTTTTTCCCCATTTTTTTGATAGATCTGTGCAATATAATCTCTTAGAACTCCTTTTTCTTTTAGAGTTTTTTTGATTTCTTCTCTTTGTTGGGGATCCACATAAAGTTCAGCAATGTTTTTCACAGTTTCAATCATTTCTTGAGGATTTTTATAACCTGCCATATGGGCAAATGCAGGATTTAAACTGATATATTTTCCTTCAGGGGTGCTTTGGTATATTCCTTCATCGGAATTCTCAAAAATGTTTCGATAACGCCTTTCGCTTTCTTTTAATTTATCTTCCATTTTCTTTTTTTCAGTTAAATCACTAACTATGCCCTGAATATATTTTGCTTGACCTTTTAAATCTTTAATAAGCGTATTTCTTTGGTGAATCCATTTAACATTTCCCTGTTTATCTATTATCTCAAATTCGTAAAAAGCAGGCACTTTTCCTTTAAGCAAGTTATTCCATTGTATTTGGAAGTATTGGCGCCATTCTGGATGAATAATTTTATTAAGAATAAGGGGATTTTTATAAAATTCTTGTGGAGAATATCCAAAGATATCTGTTGATGAAGGGGATATATATTCATATTCACCTTCGGGTAGTGACATACGATAAATGATGTCCTGTGAATTTTCTGCAAGTAATCTAAATTTCTCTTCACTTTTTTCTAAAGCAATTTGAGCTTTTTTAACTTGCGTAATATCTATAAAAAATACAGTGACTTCTCTTTTTCCAGTATTCACTAACCGGATATCAAATATGCTTTTAATATTGGGTGAATAATATTCTATTTTGTCTTCGACACTATCTTCCCATTTTAGGGCGGTTTTGCGATATATTTTGGGTAGTTCACTACTTATTAATTCAGGAAATGCTTCTTCAACTGATTTTCCGATAAATTTTTCATGATCAATGCCTAGTATTTTATCTGCAGATGAGTTGTATCCCTTTAAAATCAATTTATCATTATTATTTAATTTAAAAACATGAGCTCCGAAAGGAGCAGTGTTTATCATATTTTTTAATCTAATTTTGCTGTTTTTTAAGTTATGCACTGCATGGTCATGTTTATCTCTCAATTTTTGAGATTCTAAAAAAAAGGATATATCTTCAGATAGTTCATTAAGAAGATTTAATTCTTCATCATCAAATGCATCTTCTTCAGGGGAGTAAATATTCAGTGAACCAATTATTTTATCTTCAATAAATAGGGGTAAAGCCACAATCGAATTGTATCCTCTTTTTAAAGCAAGTTTTCGCCAGGGCTCGAAATCAGGGTTATGACTTAAATCTTTGAAGATTGAAATTTCAGCATTGCGTATTGATCTTCCTGCAGGACCATTTCCATATTTATTTTCACCCCAACTAAAATTCAGCTGTTCTAGATAACCATCATCAAAGCCATATTGTGCAGCGGGCTTAATAGATTTGGTTTCATCGTCTTGAGCCATGCCTATCCATGCTAACTTGTAATCTCCTTCTTCAACAATAATACGGCATATTTTATTTAAAAGAATATCAGTATTTTTAATACGAACTATGGCTTGATTACACTCACTAATCATTCTAAGAGCTCTATTACTCTTTTCTAGCTTTTTTTCTGTTTTATGCTTGAAAATAGCTGAATCTAGTGCAAAATGGAGTTCTTTTTCATCAATGGGTTTTATCAAATAACCATAAGGGTGCGTATGTTTGGCCCGGGTCATGATTTTATCTTCAGAATGAGCAGTTAAATATATCACAGGAATATCAAAATTTCTTTTTATTGCTTTTGCAGTTTCTATTCCATCCATTTTCCCTTTTAAAATAATGTCCATGAGAATAATATCTGGATTGGTGTTTTCTGCATATTTTATAGCATCCACACCGGTGTGGGCAATTTTAGGTACTTTGTATCCCCAATATTCTAGTTTTTTCTTTATATCAAGAGCAGTAATTGCTTCGTCTTCAACAATAAGAATATTGAGCGACATAAAAATACTCTTTTTAAATTTTGTTAGTTTTTATTTGTAAAATTTTATTAATATCTTTTTTGATATAAAACCCTGTTTAGTTCATGATTGATATTTGCAAAAATAAGAATATTAATTATTTAGTTGTAGATTTTATTTTATAAGTATAATCAGGATGGATAAAATTGGGAACCAATAATAAGCACTCAATGGAAGATGTTAAAAAACACTTTGATAGTGAAGCTGCGAAATATGATGGATTTATTTTGAAAATCATCCCGGCATATGTTGAAATGACAGATGCATTGACATCAGCCATACCATTTGATGAGAAAAAGCCCATTAAAATACTAGATCTTGGGTGTGGAACTGGAAATATATCCAAAAAACTTAAAACGAGGTATCCTAATTCCAGGATAACTTGTGTGGATATGGCAGAGAATATGATTAAAATGGCTCAAAATAAACTATCCGATTTTTCAGAAATATCTTATGTGTTATCTGATTTTAGAAAGCTCGTAATGGATGAAGATTATGATGTTGTAATATCTTCCTTGGCTTTGCATCATTTAGAAACAAATGAAGACAAAAAGAAATTTTACAAAAAAATCTATTCTGCTTTGATTCAGGGTGGTGTTTTTTATAACGCCGACACGGTTTTAGGACCTACTGAATATCTGCAAAATCTGTATCTTGACAAATGGAAACAATTTATGAATCTCAATATTTCTATGGAAGAGATCAATAACAAATGGATCCCTCTACATCACAAAGAAGATAAACCTGCAAAAATGGGGGAACATATCGAATGGTTAAAAGAAGTTGGCTTTAAAAATGTGGAAGTGGTGTGGAAGTATTATAATCATGGGGTTTATGGTGGAATAAAATGAAGGAATAATTTCATCAAAATTCTTTTAATAAAATTTTTTATTTAAAAAGAGTAATTCACATAAAAAGGGAATGATTGCAATTTTAAATAAGTTGTTCAATCATCCAATCGGGCTTAAATTCAATTAAATCGTCATAAGATTGACCAACACCTAAAAATAATATTGGTTTATTTATAACATAACCTATAGATAATGCTGCACCCCCTTTGGCATCAGCATCTGCTTTAGTAAGGATTATACCATCTAAACCTACCGAATCATTGAATTTTATGGCTTGTTCAACTGCATCATTACCCGTTAAAGAATCACCTACAAAAATGATTAAGTCTGGTTTTGATACTCTTTTTATTTTAGCCATTTCATCCATAAGATTAATATTGGTCTGCATCCTACCTGCGGTGTCCACCAAAACAAGTTCTTTTGCTTTTGCTTTTGCATGTGAAACTGCATCAAATGCTACTGCAGCAGGGTCTGCACCTTTTTGGTGTTTTATAATTTTAACACCAATATTTTCCGCATGATGAGTAATTTGCTCAATAGCTCCAGCACGGAATGTATCTGCGGCTGCAATAACTGGGGTATATCCTTTTTTAATAAAATGAGTGGAAACTTTAGCAATGGTGGTAGTTTTACCTGTACCATTGATACCTACAAACATAATTATTAAAGGTTCATCATTGGCTTTTTTTTCGATTATTAATTCATCTATATTTTTTGATTCGACATTTAAAATATTAGAAACAGCTTTTTTCAGAGCGTGGCGTGTATAATCTGCCACATCACTACTACGCTTAATCTTTTTACCAATGAGGTCTTCTTTAACTGAATTAATAATATTTTCTGAGACTTCTAGAGCCACGTCACTCTCTAAAAGAGACATCTCAAGTTCCCATAGAATATCTTCTATATCTTTATCCGAAATGGTTTTTTCACGAATGAATGAAAAAATACCGGGTTTGTCTGATTTATTTCCTTTAGATTCTTTTCCTGTTTTATCATTCGGAGTTTCCATTTTAGAACTATTATCTACAGAAGAAAGTTTATCTTTCTCAGAATTTATTTCTTCTTCAATAATAGGATCTTTAGAAGAAGATAATGCAGATTTTTGGGCTTCCGTTTCTGCTTCTTCGGAAACCTTATCTGTAATCTTTCCTATGGTAGTGTTGAATTTCTTTTTAAGAGAATCAAACAATTATTGTTCACTTCCCCTTACTTTTTGTAGGAGTTCCTCGGCTTGAGGAGATAATTTAACAATAATATCAGTAATTTTCTGCAAGTTTCCAGCCATTTGATCCATGGTTTTCTGCAGTTCTTCTTTTTGGGTGGAAATTGTTTCCTGTGCTTCGCCTAGTGTTTTCTTTATAGCTACACCGGCACCAACACTCATAATAATTTCATCCGTATTTTTAAGTTCTGCAGTGAGGAAAGAACCAGCACCAACGGGCACTAGTGTTTCTAAATCTTTTCCATCCTTAACACTTTCTAATGTACCTTCTAATATTTCAAGTTCATTAATAGATGCTCTAACTGTTTCTATTTGCTGCTGAATTAAATCAGCTTGATTCTGGTAAAGATTCAGTTCATTGACCATTTCCTCTAACCTTTGCTGATCTTCCATAAAATTACCTCTGGGATATGGCTTTTATTATTGGATCTTGTGCTTCTTCAGCTGAGATTTCTTCAATGGTCTCAATTTTCACTTGATCTCTACTAATATTGTGTTTACTTCCAAATTCTGAAAATATTTTTTCATATATTTCGCTTTCTTCAATTGCCTTTAATTCTTTGGTAAATGGTTTTAATTCTTCACCCATTAAGAATTTTCCTTGAATCCTAAATATCTTTGTTTTCATAAGTATCCCTCAAGAAAACCAAATGCTTCTTCAACTCGCGCCATTTCGGGTCCTGTGGTGTTTTCTCCAACTAATACTCCGTTGGAATTAGCAATAGAACAAGCACCAACTAATCCAACTCCTCTATTAACAGTTCCTACATCTGCAGGTACTTTTAAAGCATTTTCGATTAAATCAATCTCTGAAGGAGTGGCTTGTGGATGTAATAATACACCTTTGTTAGTGGCTGCTGCTATTGATCCTAAAATATTGAAACCAGCAAGCGTAGTTTTTTGGACATCAACCTCTAGTACTTGGTTAATTTTTTCTAGAGACTTATCTGATAAGAGGGGGCTTGCTAGAGCACCATTATCATTTACTAATATTAAATTACCTGCAGCTGTGAACTTGTCCGGGAGCTTTTCTACATTTATACCTGCATTTTGCAGTGATTCAATTTCCCGATCCATAGTATGAAATGAAACTAAAAATCCATTGGAATTTCCTACAGATAAAGCACCAGCTAAACTACTGCCGCTGATGGAAGTTCTAAAGACTTCTACTTCCAAAGCTTCTTTAATAGTTTCTTCCATAATGTCTGGAAGATTAATAGGAACCAAGGCCACACTGTCAGTAGTAGAAATATAAACTCCCAAGTTGGGGTTTCCACTGAGGTTGATTCTCCGTATCATGTTTCACCATTTTATATAAGTAACTTTATTTATTCTGCTAAAGTTACAGCAACGCTACCGTCTTCTTCTTTAACGGCTTTAACTTTTATTTTAGAAGGAATCTTTTGAATTCCTCTTTCCCAAAGTTTTTCATTAACTGAAGCATCCAGTTTTATTTCTTCTGATTTCATATGTTTTTGTAAGAATTCTTTAACTATACGTACTGATTTTGGAGCTCTGATTGTCCTTGGCACGTCTTTTGCTTTCCTAAGTGGTATAACATAAACTCTTTCCATGAAAGGCCTCCTATACCTTTAAATTACTTCTTCTCCAGTGCCTCATTTTAGGGTGGGCACGTACCTTACGGTTAGTTTTCATCATAGCCCATAGTGGCACCCTTCTGTTTTGTTTGTTTGCTTTAGCAAGTCTTAATTTTTTAGCTAATGGTTTATTTCTACTCATTTTATTCTCCACCAATAACTGTAATTTAAATCATTCATTGGTTAATTAATAATGAAATTGATATTAGACGAATCATTTAGAGATTTAATCACATTTATTTTCTTTCCATCCTATTACTCTACTTTGGAAATGGGATGGAAATATAGAACGGGATGTTCCTTCACCTTTTAATTGGTCTATCAAACATCGAACTTCGACTTCATAATCCGAGTTGTTTTCACGGTTGCTCTCTTCTTTTTTAACATGGAACAAATTTGAAGAAAGATTTTCAATAGTTTTATGTCCAAAACCCTGTAGATTCACATATTCTACCTGATTACGGTCTTCAAAACTCCTCACTTCGTTATCTTTAAGTTTAGGAATTCTATCGTCACGACGGGTACCATCGGCTATTATGGAATATTCCTTTGCCATTATCTCAAGAACTTCGTGATGAATATAGTTTATGCCGTCATTAGGAAATCCATCCTCTAATATTTTCTTGACGGATTCTTCTAGAATTTTTTTATTTATCCGAAGAACTTTGTGTTTGAAACCTAAAGCTGAAGCCGATTGAAAAGCAGGTTTCCATGATTCGTATACTCCAAAGTTGATGGTAACAAATTCTACTTCTAGACCCATTCTTTTCAGAATGACTCCCATTAAAGCACTATCTTTACCACCACTGTATAATACTCCAGCTTTCATGATTTTAATAGGTGATAATGGAATATTCAAGTCATGTAATTAATGTTACAGAACTTATTTCCATGTGATGTTGATTTCTCTTTTTTGACCTGCAACTTTTTGAAGTAGCTGTTTTAATTGTTCATCTGTAATTTTAGATTGAACACGGCCCATTTGTGCCAGTTGAATTAATTCTAATTCTATTTGGTCAACAAATTCGGGTTTGGTTAATCTAATATTGGCTAATCTACTGCGAGCTTCAGGAGTTAATATTTGCATCATGGCTTGCTTTTTCTGCATTTCCATCTGTTGACGCATTTGTTCCTGTTTTTCAGCATCATTAGTTTGTTGTTGAGATTGCTGCTGCAATTGTTGCATTCTTTTACGTCTTAATTCTTCAATGTCGCTCAATTATAGGCCTCCGAGCGTTTATGGAAGAAATCTAATTAATTTAGTATTTAGCCAATTCAGGAATTTCCTTCTTGACTACTAAGGATGCATTATCCAGAAATGATCTGCCCTTAGGGGTGATAATTCGCCCACCGTCTGCTTTTTGAATAAGACCGGCAGATTCTAATTGATGTAATGCACCTCTTATTATGGCTCCACTACCTCTTTTAAATTTTTCAGGGCTGGAACCTCTGTCTTTTTTACCACCGTAATGGGATCTTAGACTGTTTACACCTACAGGACCATCTACATACACGCGGCGTAAAAGAGCAGCACATCGTACATACCACCATTCTGGGTTTTCTGGTCTGCGTTCTTTGTGCACACCAGTTTTAACAAAGTTTGCCCATTCTGGGGAGTTCACTTTCTTTTCTTGGGTTAATTCTTTTGCAACTTGACTTATAAGTAAATCTGCAGGCACATCATAAACTGTACTCATATTTGGCCTCCTAATTAACGTTTTTTCTTGTATATTACCGCGACGTTTCCTCTTAAATCAATAAGTTTAGAGTTGGTTTTTTCCACTATCTGGGTAATATACATTTCTTTCTCAGAAGAAATACCTTTTGCAAATCTCAGCTTAACTATTTCTTGGGCTTTAATCTGCCTAGTAATTTCTTCTATGACATTATCATTGATTCCTGCTTTCCCAATATTAATGGTAATTGCAGAAAGAGCCCTATTCATTAGCTCTTTTTTGGATAAGGTAAGACTCAATCTTAATTCTCCTTTTTTCTTTTTTCTCCTTGTTATAAGGCAACCTCATCATTTGTCCGCATTCCAGACATTTGAAGTGCACCTCACCTTTAGAAGTTCTCACTTTACAATTTCGTCCTGGTTTCAAGAATTTATTGCATTTCTTGCAGAACCTATGTTTCCACTTATCTGGCATTTTAATATTATATTTAGTGGAAATATTTTGGGCAAGTTTGACATAGCGGTGAGATCTTTCAGGATTCTTCACAAATTCTTGTTCCGCTAAATGAAACAGGATGTCAATCCGTTCTTTACCTATTTTAATCATCCATTTTGGTCTTCGTCCTTTTCTCAAGGTTGAACCTCACCTATTTGGCACTATATGTGATAAACATAGAATATGACATCCAAATCTTCTAAATAGTTCAGATTTAACTAAATTAAAGAATAATTTAATGAGTTAATTACTGACTTAAGGCACAAGAAGAATATTATAAGTGTTTTGTATCTCTCTATTTAAAAAGCTTTTCTATTATATAACTTAATGCAATAAACTGAAATTAATTCCAATTATATTAATGCCTATTTTCAACACATTAAATGGATTCATGTGATTATGGATGTTTTTTTATGAAGGTACTCTATTAACTGATTACCCAGTCTAAAAAATCCACATTGCCTACTTTAAATCTTTTTTTGCCTTTAATGATTTGAATTGTAATATCTAATACTTCTTCAACAGTTAAGTTACTGGTATCTATTTCTTGAACAATATCTCCATGTATCTGGTATGCTTCTGAGGCACAAATTCCTAGTGCTTCAGCTTCTAAATTTTCATTTACTTTAGAAGAGCTATATTCTCTTTCCATTAATCTGCTTTCTAAAATAGCTGGCTGGAGCCTCAGGACTATCACAATATCGGGTTTGCTACAGAAATGGGATAAATGACCTTCTAATATGATATTGTTGGGTATTTGGTTTATTAATTTCTCAGTTTCTTCAGATAGTTTATCTAAATCTATGATATTGTATCCTTTCTCCCTATCTTTTCCTAAAAAAAGCCCTTTTTCATCAGCAAATTCATTTATTTTTACTAATTCGGAGGATATTTTATCTTTAAGACAGGATGCTATCGTGGTTTTTCCCACACCAGGGGTTCCTGTGATAAATATCACAGTTTTTGAGTCACTTTTTTTCATTCAAACCACAAGCAAGTTAATGATATTGTAATAAGGAAATGGAATTAGATATGTTTACTATTTTAACTTTTCAATTAGTATATTGGCTATTTTTTCTCCAGAAAGCAGCATTCCTCCAAATACAGGACCCATTCGAGGAGCTCCATAAACTGCATTACTGGCCATTCCAGCCACATAAAGATTAGGGTAAACTTCTTTGGTATTTTCCATAATCGCGGGTTCTCCTACTTCTGCCCACATTGGCTTTTCACCAATAATCTTACCAGTGCTTGTATTTAATTTCGCCCCAATTTTGTTTTGTACTACATTGACCACTTCACAAGCATGCCCTGTGGCATCAATAACTGCTTTTGACCGGATTGTCAAAGGATCTACATGCAATCCACCCATTTCAACAGAACTCCAATTTAAAACAAGTCCTTTAATATCTTCACCGCGTATCATAACGTCTTCAATACTCATTAAATTGAAAATTTTAAGACCTGCTTGGGTTGCTTTGGAACAGAGCGTGGAGGTGGCTTCAACAGAGTCAGAAACATAATAATTTTCTTGATATTTTTTAGATTTGATGCCGAATTCATCTAGGATGCGTTTACCTTCTTCTTGAACAACTATTTTGTTGAACATCATGCCTCCGCCCCACATACCTCCTCCAATGGAAAGTTTTCTTTCGTATAATGCTACTTTAAGTCCGGCTTTAGCAAGGTAATATCCGGCAGTAAGTCCCGCGGGACCTCCGCCTCCAATTGCCACATCTATATCCATATAATCCATAAAATCGTTCATAAACTCTTCTACTATTGCTCTAGATATGGTTATGTCGTCTAATTGCATGTTTACACCATTAACTGTACATAATAAAATTATCTAATTAATATTGGATGTTACTATATTCTAATTTATGAAGTTAAAAGAGTTAATCATTTCTTTATTATTATTCTCAGGACGTCTTTGTCATTCATCACATGTTCAGGTCCTACTTTTTGACCTTCAAATTTCACTGAACTTCCCCATACTTTGGCATGGCGAAACTTACGAACAAAATCGCGATGAAGCTTTCCACAAATATCCTTAACATTTGAACCTTCTTTAATGATTAAAGGTTCTTCATAATCTGTTTTTTTGCCCTGAGGTTTTAAATATATTCTTATTAAACCCAAACGATTGAATATTTCGTCTTTCAGATTTTCAATATTCCATTTTTGGTTTGCAGATATTAAAATGGCATCTGGGATTTGTGCTTGGATTTTTTCTAGATATTCTTGGTCAACCAAATCAATTTTATTTAAAACAACCACTGCGGGAATATAAGATCTGTTTGCTTCCATGGCGTCAATAAATTGGTCCATACTAACATCCGCCCTTAAAAGTACGTCTGCATTGTGCATTCCATATTCATTTATAATGGAACGTATGGTTTTTTCATCTAGATGTGTAAGTTTAACTGTAGATGAAAGGTGTAAACCTCCTAATTTCTTCCTTTTAATAGTTACATCGGGTTTAATTTCATTAGGGCGTATACCTACATCTCGAAGTTCTCTAATAATAATGTCTAAATGATTTGGATTGAAAACGTCCAGCACAATTACAATAAGGTCCGCACTTCTGGCCACAGAAAGTATTTCTCTTCCTCTTCCTTTCCCCCCGGCAGCACCAGTAATAATCCCAGGTATGTCAAATACTTGAATCTTAGCACCTTTGTATTCCATTACTCCTGGAACAATATCTAATGTGGTAAATTGGTACGCTCCTACTTTGGACTCGGCATTGGTAATTTCATTAAGAAGCGTCGATTTCCCAACTGAAGGAAACCCCACGAGAACTACAGTAGAATCTCCCGTTTTTTTCACGTGGAATCCTTTTCCTTTAGAGGAAGAACTTTTTCGTTGTATGGACTCTTCTTTTAATTTGGAAATTTTTGCCTTGAGTTTACCAATGTGGTGAGAAGTAGCCTTGTTGTACGGCGTTTTTTGAATTTCATCTTCAATTTTTTTGATTTTTTCATCGATATCCATAGAACTCACGTGAAATAATAAAAACTTGAAAAAACAGCTTTATGTTATTTTATAGACATAATTTGTTTAGATATGCTCATTATTAACCTTTTCCCATATCACATAAAATGTGAATTTTTATATTACATTAACTTCATAATATTTTAGGGCGATCTTATGAAGGTTGAAAATGTAATGATAACCGACATGGATATTATAGATGAGAATGAGAACCTGGAAGAGGTTCTTAAAAATTCTGTCGAACAAGGAAAGGGGAGCTTTGTCGTGGCCAAAGAAGGTGTGAATGTAGGAATTGTCACTACATGGGATGTTTTGGAGGCCATAGCGGAAGGTGATGATTTGAGTGAAGTTAAAGCATGGGAAGTCATGGAGCGAGATTTAGTAACCATAGATCCTTCGGCTAGCCTTAAAGAAGCAGCACATCAAATGGTTAATCATGTTGTTTGGCGCCTTCTGGTTGAAAAAAATGACGAAATAATTGGGATGGTTAGTGCTACTGATATTTTCAAAGCAAAAATGTCTAAGAGATATTGAATTATTTTAATTTATTTTAATTATAGTTGGAGTGGAAGATTCACTTCAATAATTTTGCCTTATTTTTAATTAAATTTAAAAACAGTTCTTTTTCAATTAAATTAAGTATATTTTTATTTTATCCAAAAAGCAGTACTTCTTATTTTAAAAATAAAAATTAATAATTAATATTTTTTTTGTTTAAACCCCTAAAAAAATAAGGTTAGACTTTAATCTAACCTTGTGGGGAAGTACCAGTGGAAGATGTAGTGTTACTTATGGGGGTCCATAAAAGAATGCCCTGTTCTTGGTGGGCTGGTTGGAATGTGGTTTGATTGAATCCGCCCATTAAAAATAGTTTGGTAAACATTGAATCTTCCAGTTCTTTGTCCATGAGTATAGTTGTGTATTGACCTTTTTCACCAATGGCTATCAAACTTAATGTACTGTTGCTGTCTACAATCTCGTTTTTAACAATTTGATTTCCATTTACAATGAAAACTTTGTGGGGTGCTATAGATTGATAAGAGGTTCCATTCACTTCCCCTACTACTATGGTGGCATTGGTTCCATTAGTTGTTTCATTTACTATCACTCCCACTATCTGATCTCCTACCATGGTGTTCACGGTCTGGCTTATGTTAGTGTTGTTAATAGTTTGTGGCTTGGAAGAAGCTACAGCAGGATAGTAATTGTATCCACTACTATTACCTTTTTCAAAGTCCCAGTTTCCGAAGTAACTCCACCAACCTGCTTTTCCTAATAAGTCAGAGCTGGCTACAAATACATAAGGTCGAGGATTGTCAGGGTGAGTGTAATTAAGTACGGTATCTGCTTGCTGGTTGGTCAAATTATACCTGCTGGTCATAACACTTTTCGCGGTGTCTTTAGAAAGTCCCAATGTTTCATTCAATATTTCTGCAGATCTTCCAGAATTAGTAGTGTAGTTATCTAAGGTTAGATAAGCTTTATCTCCACTAGATGCTAGCATTCTAAATATTCCTGCAGATAAACTTTCATTATTAGTTAACATGGCTTTTCCCACCCAGTAAGCCCTTGGGGTATTCTGAGAACCTCCATCAAATGTAACTGGGCGATCTGCAGTAGCAGTAAAGAAATGTCCAAAGTCCCACCATGAAATTACAACGGTTTCATTTGTACTGTTGGCTTTAACCCACTGCATGGAATTATACATTGCATCGTCTGTCCCCGGAACTACACTGTTGGCCAGCGAGTTTGCTGCAGCTAGGGATGGGGAAATAACAGCTAATAAAACAAGAATCATTACAGCATAAGACTGTACTTTTGGTTTTTTAACTAGAATTACTAGCAAAGCAGCTAATATCCCAATACCTAATGTTATAATGGTTGAAATACCAAAAGGATATATAGTCAGCGCTGCTGTGATAAATGCCAGTAGAGCTAATGTAGATCCTGTTTTTAAGTTTTCTCTGACATAAACTACTGCAAATCCAACGAATATTCCTGCGGATAAACTTATTGGCACTGAAAATGTGGATACAAATCTGAAACCTTTTGTAACTGCGTAACCAGTAAGTAAAAGCCATACTGAAAATAGCACTACATATAAGAGATGATCCCTTTTAAGTTGGAATGCCTGAGCTTTGCCCAATATAGAAGATTCGTTTTTAATTGAGTTAGCTTTAGATTCAGCTCCTTTAACCTTTGTTTTTTCTTTTTTCCTTCTTTCTGATTTGGGAAGTTTTTTACCTATTTTTTTAGATTTATTTGTTGATAGGATATTCATTTTCCAGATTAAAATTCCTATTCCGGCTATACCTGCTAAAAATGCAATTAATCCTCCTACTCCACCAACAACGGATGTTTGCCCGGGCAACATAACGCTGGATATCCCATTGGTTGTACTTATGAGTGTGGGTATTTGTAATTCAGATACAGATATGTAAACGTTTGGATAAGCAGTGGTTTGGACAAGTTCTTGGATTTGTGTGGCCCCAAACAAACCGGTTATGGAACTACCTATACTTGAAAATCCATTAAATATTCCAATGAATATAAACCCTAAAATAAGGATTACGCTCAATGAAAATACTTCTTTTTGATTTATAAACCATTGCATTAGGTTAGGATATGTTTTTGGTGATTTTATTACATCTAATTTTAAAACATATTGTGCTATAAGGATATATACTACTACAAAAAGGATCAACATCACTAAGTAGAATATATATCCAACCCATGCCATTGAGAAAATTAGCAGTGAAAGCGCTGATAAAACTGCAAAAAACACCTGTGTTTTCGTGTTATTGGCCTGTATACTTTCCACAAAGAACCAGATTACCAGTAATGGTAATAGGATATTGAACATATCGGTATCAAAGAAACCGGCATATGTATGTGCAAAGTAAGTAGGGGCTGTCGCAACTAAAATACCTGCTGCCACACCCCCATAATCATTGGTAATCTTACGAACGAATAGGTAAGCAGGAATCACACAAAGAGATCCTATAATTGCCCCTGTCCAATAAGCAACTACCATGAGGGGCACTTCCCCTACTAAGTTGGCTATGTAATAAAAGAATGTGGTGATGTAAACAATTAGTGGGGGGTAATCAACGGCTCTTCCTGGAGGGAAATATGAATGAAGATCCCAATCACTTCCATTTATTTTTGTATCGCCCATCATACCGTTTTCAATATAGTTTAGAGTTAATCGATAGTTATAATATGAATCCATTTCGCTGAAATATGGTAATCCTGATGCGTCTTTATAAAAAGATTGAGTATCGTTAGGAACACCAGATATATTGTATGCTTCCGCTCTAAGGAAAAATACAACTGAAAACAGCAAAATGATTATTATTAAAGGTTTTAGCTTTGATAAAATCTCTTTAGAGTTCATTGAATCTCCTCTTGCTGGCTCATTTAATAAGACTGAATCTTGAAATTTACTTTTTTACTTCGATTTATATTTTTTTATAATTCATAATTATTTCAAAATCATGACTATTTCTACTTTTCTATTACTCTTTAATCTTTCGATGGTATTACTGTTGAATATTGCTTTTTTTCTAAAGGGAGAATTAATTAAGTTCAAGTTATTAGTTAAATTTAAATAACATTATGTTGCAAATAGATAACTATAAGTTATATAATTCTAACATGTGATGAAAATGTGGAAAGAACAATTTGATTCTTATACTGGAAGTATGTGGATAGGGGCGATAATTTTAATTATTTGCAGTCTTTTAATGATAATATACAAATATATTGATCTTACAATCGCTGTAATGGTTTTAATAGGAGTAATGGCTATAATGAGTAATTTTTTCTCATATATTGGTATGAGTGAACCATTGGATGAAAGACTAAAAAAGATAGGAACATTATCTGCTACATATTCCTGGTATGTAAGTCTAGTTTTCACTTGTTTTTTTGTGTATTCTAGCCATTTTATTAATATGGAACGAACTACCACTGAAATATTTGGAGTGACCATTTTTATAATGGTGACTTCCATGATGATTATAAACACTTTCCTAAGATGGAAAGGTGATGTACAATGATAACTCGAATAAAAGAATATCGAGCTAAAAAAGACTTCACTCAAGCAAAACTGGCAGGCATGGTAGGAGTTAGAAGAGAAACAATAATCTATTTGGAGAAGGGAAAATATAATCCTTCACTTAAACTAGCTTATCTTATTTCTTTAGCTTTAGAATCAAGTATTGATCAATTATTTATTTTTGAAGAAGAAGATTTGAAGATTTGATTAATATCGGGCATAAAAAAATAATATAAAATTAAAAAAAATAAATTCACCCTTTAGCTTGGGAGAATTCCTCTAGGGACTGTGTAAATCTACACTTTGGAAAACCACTACAACCTATGAATTCACCATATCTGCCTGAACGTTTTACCAATTCTTTTCCACACTCCGGACATTTACCGACTATTTCCGGGGGTGATTGTTTTCCTTCTTTTCCACATTTAGGATCTAAACATGCTCTTTGGCGAGGTTTTCCATAGGAAATTAAAGGAAGACTGCATTTTTCACATTTTGTCTTGAGTACGCTGGCCCCTCGTGGCAGGGAATATGTTGCTTTACAATCAGGATATTGCGAACATCCAACAAATGTGCTTTTATTTCGAGGAGAATATTTTAATACCAAATTCCCACCACATTTGCACTCCCCTACAATACGGCTTTCTTGATAAGCTTCGTAAATTTGCTGGCCTATTTTGAGTTTATTCTTTTCAATATCTTCTAAAATAGAGGTAACTTCTTTTTTAGCTTCATCTATAACCAGATCTTTGGTTGATGTGCTGTCCATAATGTTTTGGAGTTCATTTTCAAATTGGCGGGTCAGTTCTTCGCTGGTAATTTGTTTACAATATTCTCTAAGAGTATCAATAATATGTTCTCCCAGCTGATTGACTGTAATCTGTTTACCTTCAATATATTTCCTGTTATAAAGAATAGCGATGATATCTGCTCTGGTGGATTTAGTACCTAAACCTCTTTTCTCAAGTTCTCGAATAAGGGAAGCTTCATTATATCTGGCAGGGGGCTTTGTTTCTTTTTCTTCAGAAATAATTTTTTCCACATTAATAGCATCGCCCTGTTTAATATTAGGAAACTCTTCATTTTCTATTTTACGGAACGGATAATGTTCTAACCAACCCATATGGGCAACTCTTTTTCTCCGGAAAACAAAATCTTCTTCACCAATCTTTAAATCTGTTTTCATAGTTTCTAAAGTTGCATTTTCACCAAAAACACTAATAAATCTATATACAATAAGTTCGTATATTTTGCGGTCATCAGTACTTAATTTTTTAGGTATAACTCCTGTGGGGTGGATAGCAGGGTGAGCTTCGTCTGTTTTTTTACCTTCATGGGGTTTAAGAGGTTGGGGGAGCTTTGTGATTTGTTTTTTAAAGGATGATTCTTGAGATAGTTGTTTGAATATTTTTTCAAACCCAATACTCTTTGGTAATTTTTGAGATGACGTACGGGGATATGATGTGTAACCTTCGGTATAAAGACTTTGTGCAATTAATTGGGTCTTTTTAGGACTGAATCCAAACACACCATAAGCTTCCGATTGTAAACTTCCAAGATCAAAGGGAACTGGGGGTAATTTTGTATTTTGACGAATCACAACATTTTCTACAAAAGCATTTTCTCCTTCACAGCTGGTCAGAATTGCCTCAGCTTCTTTGGCATCAAAAATCTTACCTTTTTTATTATCTGCCAGGATATCTCCATCTAAAAGAGCTTTAATCATCCAATATGGGACTGGAACAAATTTACGAATCTCTTTTTCCCGATCAACCAATATAGAAAGTGTTGGAGTTTGCACCCTTCCTGCAGATAATTTTATAAATCTTTTTGTGGATTCTCTCACAGACTTCATTAATGCTTTGGAAATATTAACTCCAAAAATAAAATCAAGGACATGTCGGGCAATACCACTATCTACTTGCTGGAAATCAAGATCAATAGGGTTATCATAAGCATTCAAAACATCTTCTTTAGTCAAAGTTGAAAACTTCATTCTTGATGCTTTATTTACTGCTTCATCACCACAACCATACTTTAAAGCATTATAACCAATTAATGTACCTTCTATATCATAATCACAAGCATGTATAAATTTGTCTGCACCTTTTGAAAATTTTTTTATGGCATTAACATAATCCTTCACATAAGCTTTCTTTTTATCAACGTCATAGAGTGGAACCCATGACAAATCAAAAAATTGTTCTTCTTTTGGATTTATAGGCACTAAAGAGTATAAATGACCCACGGCAGATAAAACAGTTGTTTTATTGCCATTTTCTTCAAATTCCCAATATGCTACTTTTTTATATTTTTTTTTCTCAGCATAGGGTGAGAGAGCTTGTGCTATTTTTTCAGAGGACTTGGGTTTCTCGCAGATTATGACCTCATGCATAATATCACTCATTATGTTCCATATTTAGTATTTTAAAAATGTTATTCAAATAATCTATTAATAATAGGTTCTTTTCTTTATGAATATTAATAGGTTTAAGTATTATGCCTATTTTTAATATTTTCAATAAATTAAAAAATGATATAAATATTAATTAAAAGAAGATTGATTCAAGTAATAACAAAATACGGCTTATCGATAAAATCTGTAAAAATCACTGCAGTAATCACACATAGGGAACTTGTCATAATGATAATGACTTAAATCATCTGCATTAATATCAAACTTTTTATTGCAGATATAACAAGTTTCAATTTTTTCTGGCTGCTTTTTTTTATTATTTAAATCTTTATTTTCCATTTGTATACCCATCCGGGATTCTTGAAAAATTTAAAATATAAGTAAAAATTTAGAATATAGGTTAATATAAAAAGTTAATTGTAAAAAGAGGAAAAGAAAACCTCTTATACAACGTCATGTTTTTGTAGCAATAGGATTTCATCGGTAGAGAGCTTTTTACCTTCTTTGAACTTACGGTATATTTCTTCAGCCCTTTCTTTTTCTTCCTTATTCTTCTTCCGTGTAGCCCGATTTTCCATATCCTTCCGCTTAGACCTCATTCCACCTAATTCTTTATTGACCTTGTGGATTTCACCTAAAACAGTTTTAAAGTCTTCGTGTTTTTCTGAGGCTTGTTTTTTATGTTCTAAGAACTTTTTATGGGCTTCATCAGCTTTTGTCCGTATTTCATCGGTTTTTCTGAAATATTCCAACATCTTTTCGTGGAATTCCTGAGCTTGTTCAGATAATTCGACTACTTTGGCGTGATAAGATTCAGAGGTCTTTTTAAGTTCTAAAGCTTCTTCCTGAACTTGTTCGTCCTCTTGGATTTCCATAAGTTTTTTACGAAGATCATTAGCGTCTTTTACAAGTTTATTCTCCTTTTTAATGTCAAGAACTCTTGTTTCAATAATTTTATCGATCTTCTTTATTTCATTTTCGATTTTAATCCGATCTCTTCTACCTGAAGACCATTCAACTTTTTTAAGCTCTTCGTTTGCCTTGTCACGCAGTTTTTTATTCTTTTCAACTTCTTCATTGATTTTATTTCGTTTATCTCTAAAATCAATGGCTATGTTCAAGTTCTCTTTCAAGCTTTGGTTGAGTTCGTCCCGTACTTCCCTTTCTTTTTTAGCCTTCTGATTAAATTGTTCTCTTTCTTCAGAAATTTCAGAAAGTTTTTTCTCATAGGCATTCTTTTTATCCAGGGCATTATCGAAATTACCTTCGATTAGAACGGAGACTTTCTGATCTTTTTCACCTTGAGCTAAATTTTCAACTAAGGGGAGTATATCAATAAGATTTCTACTTTCGATTACCTTATCAGCTATTTCTTTAAGAGCAGGTTTGGCATTAAATGCTACTCCTAATTCAACAGCCTCAATCATGGATATGTCGTTGGCACCATCTCCTACGGCCACACATTCTTCCAAGGCAATGTTTTCGGTTTCCAATAATTGGCAGAGAACATCATATTTAGATCCTGCAACTAAAGGTCCTTCGACTTCACCAGTAAGAATGCCATCTTCTTCTAACAATGTATTGGAAAAGGAATAATCTAATTTTAATTTCTCTTTAATAGGATCAGAAATTATATCAAAACTGCCGCTTATAGTAGCAACTTTGTATCCTTTGTCTTTCAATTGTTTAATGGTTTCTTCTGCTCCTTCCATAAGAGGCATTTCCTCTGCAAGGGCTTTAATTTTATCAACTGAAGCACCTTTAAGAAGTTTCACTCTTTCTTTGATAGAAGTTTCAAAGTCCACGTCGCCTTGCATGGCTTTTTCGGTAATCTCTATTATCTGTTCTTGGACGTCCACTAACTTTCCTATTTCGTCTATGGCTTCGCCGTCTATAATAACGTTATCAAGGTCAAAAACTACAAGCTTAATCAAAATATCACCAATTAAATCAAATCCAACTCGCCGAGCCTGTCGCGAGTCTTTGCGACACCAAGTCTGGCGTCTTCAAAAGTTTTGGCTCCGGTACAAACAACTTTACCAGACCCAAAGAGTAAAAGAACCACCTTAGGGTCGCCTAAACGGTAAACTAGTCCAGGGAACTGTTCGGGCTCGTATTCTGTATTTTCTAATCCTAGAGCAACTGCTTCCAGGTTTAATGTCTTCTGTAAATTTGCAGAAGCCACTATATTTTGTATTTTAATCTCAAATTCCTCAGGAATATCAGGATCCATTGTTCTCATTAGATCAACTGTTATTTTGATTGCCAGTTTGGAATCATCTATGGACTTAGCTCCTGTACATACTAATTTTCCTGAACCAAATATCAAAGCCGCTGTTTTAGGTTCTTTCAGTTTGAAAACCAAACCCGGGAACTGTTCGCGATTAAAATCAACACCTTCGAGTGCTTTAGCAACAGTAGGAAGATCAATATCTTTCCCGAGAGTTGCCGAAGCTACAATATTTTCAATTTTAATATCCACGTCGGTCAATTAATATACCTCCCAGTATTAAAAGAATTTTATTTATAAGATGTATAAATGTTATTTATATATAATACATGTTGTACTTAAAAAGTAGAGAATGTGTTAATACTTTTATGATAGTATAATTTAATCTTTCTCAGATATTATATTTAAATATATACATTTTTATTTTATATAATTTTTTATTAAATAAACAATACTTATTATAAGTTTGGTTTTCTCAACTTTGAGGATTTATCTAATATTTGATTATTAATATTAAGCTAAACTACTGATTTTTTGTAATAATCTTTTAAATCTTATGAATACAATAATTATATTAAAGTTGATGACCAATTTCTAATATAAGAGTATTGGGATGTTTTAATATAATATTAATATTCTTTCAAAACATACGGAAGATTTGAATGTCAATAAATCCTAAAATGTACTATCAGCAGATAAATGACATGAATATTGATGGATTAGCAATTGATCCGTCTTCTTTATCTGAGGCTATGTCACTGTTAGTAAGGCTGAAAAGAGATATGCGAATGCTTCAACAAATAAAATATAATATACGTATGGATATTAGGAAAATTCGAAGAGAGTATCTGGCTAAATTAGATTCTCTAAAAGATCCATCAAAGGCCAAGGGCATTTTTGATAAAAAATGGGATGATACTGAAATTAGAAAGGGGAAAAAAATCTTATTGGCTGAAAGAGATGATGTTATAAGTCCGTATGAGGGCCTGGAACGATTAATTGATTATTATTTGGATGAAATTGAGTCTTCTATAGCTTTTTTAAATGAATATATTCATAATCAAGGGGAATGAATTAATAATTAAATAAACTTGTGGATATGGGGCAGAGAAACCTAAAAAATAGGGAAATTTTCATTCTTAAATCATTAAATGACGTATACTAACATATTCTGGTGATTTTTTTGATAGAAGTAGAAGTAAAAGCAAAAGTAAATGGTTTTGAGGAAGTAAAGAAAAATTTGGATGAAATAGGGGCTTTAAATATTGGTTCAGAACACCAGGAAGATACGTATTTCAATGCGCCCCATAGGGACTTTGCAAAAACTGATGAAGCATTAAGAATACGAAAAATCCCTGCTGGCGAGGAAGTTAAAATTTTCATAACCTATAAAGGGGCAAAAATTGATGAATCAAGCAAAACACGCAAAGAATATGAGGTGGAAGTTGAAAATGCGGATATAACTCGCCAGATTTTTGAAAGTTTAAGCTTTAAACCGGTGGAAACAGTTATAAAAGATAGGGAAATCTATGAATTGGATGAGTTCATAATTACTCTGGATACTGTATTCAATGTGGGAACTTATATGGAAATAGAAAAAGATTTAATTGAAGGACAGGATTTTGATAAAACATTGGAGGATATTTTTAAACTTTATAATCGTCTAGGCATAACCCGTGGATTCGAAAGGAGGTCTTATTTAGAATTGCTTGGAATATGATTTTCGGGAATTAAATATCATTTACATCCTGTTTAATTTATTTCTCTATTAAATATTAAATTTAATAAAATCCTGCAAATTTATTTTAATGTCATATTAACCTTTTAAAACCATTACTAACTCAAAAAATTCTTGGAAATTTTACCACCGGAAGTTAGTTGTCGTGTAATGTTTTTATAATCATAAACTACAAACTTGCAAATAGATAATTTTATTAAATAATTTAGCAATAAACCCATAGACTAACAAAATCAATTTTCATTGATAATGTATCTAAAATAAAAGTAGAAAAATTTCGCATATCTAAATGTTAATCAAAGGTGGGGATTACTTGAACTACTTTGTCAGCCCTTTCAATAAGGAAGTAAAGCTTAAATTTCCGAAAAATATCACAATATATGATACTACGCTTAGAGATGGAGAACAGACACCGGGGGTATGTTTAGGAACTCCAGAAAAGTTAGAAATAGCAAAAAAGCTGGATGAATTAGGAATTCATCAGATAGAAGCTGGATTTCCAGTTGTTTCTGACCAAGAAAAATTGTCTGTACAGAATATTGTCAAGGAAGATCTTGACGCTAAAATTCTTGTTCTTTCACGTACAAAAAAAGAAGATATTGATGTGGCGTTGGATTGTGATGTAGATGGGATAATTACATTTATGGCTACTTCTGATTTGCATTTAGAACATAAATTGAAACTAACTCGTGAACAGGCCCTTAATGTATGTATGAAATCTATTGAATATGCAAAAGATCATGGGATATTTGTTGCTTTTTCAGCAGAAGATGCTACCCGGACAGACCTTGATTTTTTAAAACGAATTTATAAAAAAGCTGAAGATTACGGTGTGGACAGAGTCCATATAGCTGATACTGTAGGGGCAATTAACCCACAAGGTATGGATTTTTTGGTAAGAGAATTAAGGTCTCATCTAAAAACTGGAATTGCTATGCATTGTCACAATGATTTTGGAATGGCGCTATCTAATTCTATTGCTGGCTTATTAGCAGGCGGGGACGCAGTTTCCACTACTGTAAATGGGATAGGGGAACGAGCTGGAAATGCTTCTTTAGAAGAATTGGTTATGACTCTTTGGATAATGTATGGTGTAGATTTGGGATTCAATCCTAAAGTTCTTTATGAACTCTCGAATATAGTTGAAAAACACACCAAAATGCCTGTCCCTAAAAACAAACCAATTGTCGGTAAAAACGTTTTCCGTCATGAATCGGGGATTCATGTTGATGCAGTAATTGACGAACCTTTAACTTATGAGCCGTTCCTACCTGAATTAATAGGTCATCATAGGAGAATTGTTTTAGGAAAACATTCGGGTTGCAGGGCAGTTAAAGCTAAGCTAGAAGAATGCGGAATAGAAGTAACTAAAGACGAGTTATGTAAAATTGTGGAAGAGGTTAAAAAAAGTCGTGAAGAAGGCAGATATATAAATGACAAACTTTTCAATTCTATTGTACGTTCTGCCAAAGGTCCTGTTGATTTCTAAGGACATTATAAAATTTTAACTGATTAATGGCATATTGCAATAGATATGATTATTTATTTTGCAAGAACTCAAAATTCTTTTTTAGAGAAATACGAAATATCATTTGAGGATAAACAATGAATATCACTGAAAAGATTTTAGCACGTGCATCGGGCAAAAATGAAGTTTTTGCTGGCGAAATTATTGAAGCTGAAGTGGATCTGGCAATGAGTCATGATGGGACGTCTCCACCCACTATTAAAACCTTTCATAGGGTGGCAGATAAAGTTTGGGACCCAGAAAAGATTGTAATAGTTTTTGATCATAATATTCCTGCTAATAATATCGGGTCTGCTGAGTTTCAACGCATAACTCGTGAATTTGCACGTGAACAAAATATAAAAAATATCTATAATCATGGGGAAGGTATATGTCATCAAGTTTTACCGGAAAAGGGATTTATACAACCGGGAAAAGTAATTGTTGGAGCTGATTCTCACACTTGTACTTATGGTGCATTCGGGGCATTTTCTACAGGCATGGGTTCAACTGACATGGCCATGGTATATGCTACCGGTAAAACGTGGTTCATGGTACCGGAATCTATAAAAATAGAAGTCGATGGGGTTTTAACTGAACATGCTACTGCTAAAGACATAATTCTAAAAATAATAGGTGAAATTGGTGCAGATGGGGCTACTTACAATTCAGCAGAGTTTTGTGGAGAAACAATTGATAAAATGGATGTTTCAGGCAGGATGACTATCTGTAATATGGCTGTGGAGATGGGGGCTAAAAATGGTATAATGGAACCCAATAAAGCAACTCTAAAATACCTGGAGAAAAGATCACGGCTACCTTTTAAAATATATTCCTCTGATAAAGATTCTTATTATGAGAGAGAATTTATTTTTGATATAAATGATATGGAACCTCAAGTTGCCTGTCCTCATGATGTAGATAATGTTAAACCATTAAGCAAGGTAGAAGGAATTCATATTGATCAAGCATTTTTAGGTTCATGTACCAATGGTCGATTGGAAGATTTAAAAGATGCAGCCCACGTTTTAAAGAATAATAAAGTTCATGATGATGTGAGGATGATTGTAGCTCCAGCTTCTGCTGAAATATATACGCAAGCATTAAATGATGGAATAATCGAAACATTTGTCCAGGCAGGAGCTATAGTGTGTAATCCTGGGTGTGGGCCTTGTTTAGGAGCACATATGGGAGTAATAGGTTCAGGAGAGGTTAGCATAGCCACCACTAATCGAAATTTCAAAGGAAGGATGGGTGATCCTGATTCTGAAGTATACCTTGCTAATGCTGCAGTAGTTGCTAAATCAGCCATAAATGGGCAAATAAGTGGTTTTTAATAGTTTTCAACTACTTCTTTTATTTCTTGATACTTTAGATTCAATGGATTAATCTAAAATATTACGAGTATTCATAATCAATATTTGACTTATTGGAAAAATGGGGTAAATAAATGGATATTAATGTTATGGATGAAATAACTGAACTGGAAAAAAGAGTCGGTGGATTATCAAACACTCAGAAGATACTTCTAGCGACTGATGGGTCGGTTACTAGGATTTTAGATGTTGTGGAGGGTGAAGTGGATATTAATACACTGACTCAGGAATTTCAAGAGGCAGATAAATACCTATCTCAAAAGTTAAATATATCTGAAGGGGATAACGTTAACTATAGAGTGGTGGTTATAGGAACGGATGAACCCCTTATATATGCCATATCCCATATTCCAGTAGATAGGCTTACTAATAATTTCAAAGAAGATCTTATTCGGGCGAATATCCCTATTGGCCGAATTTTAAAAAAGCATAATGTGGAGTCTAGACGGGAAATAGAATCAGTAGGGGTAGAAAAACCTGATGAAGAACTAAAAAAAATCTTCAAAACTGATGCGATGATGCTCACTCGCACATACAATATAATTCGCAATAATGAAATACTTATCAGAATTAAAGAAACATTTCCCATAACTTCTTTTAATGAAAATTAATTTATTTTATATTATTTTCCAGTCAGATTAATTAGAATATAAAAATGTACCAGGTTGCTTTAAAATGGGAGTGAAGTTTAAAGATATTGTTTCACCTAAAAAAATTTCTTTTCAAGATTTGGATGGCCGAATTATAGCTATAGATGCTGCTAATAGCATTTATCAATTTTTATCAAGCATCCGTCAAAGAGATGGTACTCCATTAATGGATGAAAGTGGGAGAGTCACATCTCATTTAAGTGGTATTCTCTATCGCACTTCAGCAATGATGGAAAAGGGAATAAAACCAATATATATATTTGATGGAAAATCCCCCGATTTGAAAGGAGAAACCATTTCCAAAAGGACAGAAATTAGGCAGGAATCTGAAAAAAAATGGAAAGAAGCCTTAGGAAAAGGAGATATTGAAGAAGCAAGAAAATATGCTGTAAGATCTTCACGTATGTCTTCTAATATAGTTGAAAGTTCAAAAAAGTTACTTCAGCTTATGGGAATACCTTTTATACAAGCTTATGGGGAAGGTGAATCACAAGCATCCTATTTAGTTGAAAATGGGGATGCATGGGCTGTAGCATCTCAAGATTATGACTGTATTCTTTTTGGAGCACCTAGAGTAGTACGAAATTTAACCATCAGTGGTAATCTTGCAGACCCGGAACTCATGGAGTTAAATCAAGTTGAAAACAATCTTGAGATTACTCGAAATCAATTGATAGATATTGCAATACTGGTTGGAACTGATTTTAATCAAGGGATAAGAGGGATTGGGGCTAAAAAAGGACTTAAATTAATTAAAAAATATGGGGATGTATATTCTGTTCTAGAACATGTTGAAGCGGATTTGGGAATAGATCCTCAGTTAATTCGTAATATCTTTTTAAAACCCGAAATTAAAAAGGATTATAATATAAAATGGGATAAACCTGACCATGATGGTGTAATCGAATTTTTATGTGCACAACATAGTTTTTCTCAGGAAAGAGTTTCCAGTGCTATTAATAAGATTAAAAAAATGGACTCAACCCAAAAAAGTTTGGAGGATTGGTTTTAATTAAGTAAATACCATTCCTTATTTTTTAGTTTATTTATATATTTCACATAGACTACTTCAATTCGTCCAATCACTGATTTTTTTTAATAATTTTTTTTCTTTAGTATATTTAATTAAATTATAGTAAGTATGGTGAGTTTTAAGAGTATCTGAATTTCCAATTATTATTAATTTTCTCCTAGCCCGTGTAAGTGATACATTAAGGCGTCTTAAATCATTTAAAAACCCAATTTTTCCAGAAGCATTGCTTCTAACTAAGGATATAAATATTAAATCTTTTTCCCGCCCTTGGAAACCATCAACAGTACTTACTTCTATTTTAGTCAGGGATTTTATTAAATCCACCTGATCAGTATAAGGACTAATAATTCCCAGATTTTCCGCATCCAGCCCATATTTTAAGAGTAAATTAGCTGTTTTACTGATTATTTCGGCTTCTAAATGATTTTGAATAGAATTAGATCCCTTTAATTTACTTTCAAAGCTTTCTTTCATATTAGAAGTATCCAGAAACAACAAGTATTTTTGAGAATCAAATATTAAATCTAAAATACTTTTGAAAGGATTTTCTAACTGTAAAAGCTGTTTTGAATCAATTTCTAAGCTTAAATCGTCAATAGAAATTTGTTCTACCTTTTTTGAAGCCTTTATCTTTCCTTGGTAAAATTCTTTATTAGGAAATTCCATGATTTTAGGGTTCATGCGGTATTGAAAGTTGAGCATATGAGAATGGGAGGGATATTTTTTAATTAATTCTTCAAACATTGTCTTTTTGAGATCATGTGCTTGTGGGTGGATAATTGTAGGGGGGAGTTGCTTGTGATCTCCCGCTAATACAAAACGTTTAGCCTTAGATAAAGGGATTAAAACACTAGGTATGGTTGCCTGTGATGATTCATCCACCACAGCAAGATTGAATTTAATATTTTTCAAATAATCTAAAGCTGCTGAAGAATTAGTACATAAAATAACCGAACTTTTCTTTAAAATATCCTGGATAATATGGGATTCAATTTTTTGTATTTTACTATTAAGCTGCCCTATTTTCTGATTATTTTCGATCCATGCTGCCATGGATATCATGACATTAGGAGACACTCCTCGAGATCCTCTCCTTTTTACGGCATTTAACATTATTTGCGTATCACTCAACCCTCTTCGAAATCCAGGCAATGGCTTATGGTGTCGGTCTCGTTCTAAAATCATCTTACCAATATCTTTTTTCAGGGAAATGATTTTTTTTTGTAGAGAATGATTTTCAACTTTATATGCTAAACTATGTTCTAGATTTTTTTTAGAAACTCTCTGAGGATGTCCTAATCTAACACAGCGCACGCTTCCATTTAATCCTTCTAATATATTGTCCACGGCAGCATTACTTTCAGCGGTGGCTATTATTTTATTCCCTATTTTAACTTCTTGTTTGATTAATTCTAGAATAGTTCTAGTTTTACCAGTCCCAAATGGGCCGTGGATTAAAAAAAAGTTTTCCATACTCAATGATTGGGAAATAGCTTTTTTTTGAGATGAATCTAGTTTATTATCTTCTAGATTGAATGAAAATGGTTTAAAATTATTTTTAAGTAATATATCAGATTCCAATAATAGTTTAATTGCTTTTGCAGCGGAATTATTCAATTTATTTAAATTTTCAAGCATTCTGCGAAAAGTTATATCATTAGCATATAAATCAACACGGATATTCTTCAAAGCCCATTTAGGAATATTTTCTAAAGCTAAAACCAGAAATCTGCTTCCTTTCTCTGCGACTGTGGCGGTCAAATTACTTTTTAATGGATCTCCTTTACTTAGGAGCACTAAATCCCCCGTAGTTATTTCAGTTTCAAAAGACTTTTTTCGCCCATATTTAATTAAATTAAATCCAAGTTCTTTGCCCAAATATTTACCATCTAGGTTATTAACAGCCCGACCTATTCTTTCTCTTTTTTCAGGAGAAAACCTGCGAATTTCAGCCTTCATGGCATTGATTTCAGCTTTCCTTTCCATTTCAACTAGATTCATTAAGTGCTGAATGAATTTTTCTTGATTTATAGGTAATTCCTCCAATTAAAAGACAATATGTTATTATAAGGTCACGATTCCCAATTAACAGTGAAGTAATTCATCTTCATCTAAAAAGGAGGATAATCTCCAAAAAATTCCTGAGCATAGTTAATGGCAGTATTTACTTGTTGAGGATATTTAATTTTCATTTTTTTTTCTAAATCTTTTCTAGTATTGGATGAAGCGATAATTTTCAAAGTATTTACAAAAATTTGCATTGATTTGGACTTATTATGGTTATTATTAAGATTATTTTGATACATACAGGGCATTTCCAGTATTAAACAAACATCATTCCTTTTAAATAGGCTTTTTCGTATGTGTGGGGATACTGAACCTACTAAAACATGTTTCTCCAATTCGATTAATGGTGGAACTCCTACCTTTTCTTTACGCTGCAGATCAGTTAATTTATTAAAATTTAGCGCATTATAACAGTGTGATTCTATATAAAAATCAGGCTGATAATGTTGAATTAAATTAAGAATTTCTTTTCCAGTTTTTGTATGGTAATAATTTTTATTTAAAGTACTGATATATCTACTTTCATCGCAGTTGTAGATTATAAGTTTGCCTTTTTCAATATCTGATGTTTGAATTTGTTTAAGTGCTTTTAAAGTACTTAATCCTTCTTTTCCATGTACTCCGCCTATAAAAAGTTTTACTGGAGATTTGCCTTTATCAATTAACTTGAAAAAACTCATCAAAGTGCTCCTTTCATAGTTATGGTGTTTAAGAATTGTTTGACCACTTTTCATGAAAATATATTTTGAGAATCGTTTTCAATGGAATAGGTAAAAATAAAATTAATTTTAAAATTTAAAAAAGAAGTGAAACTATGTTCCTTCTTCCCAATTTTCTAAATACTTAATTTGCCAATCAGTTAATTCATCAATTTGAATATCCATGGCTTTTAATTTAAGGTGAGCTACACTTAAGTCGATTTCGTCAGGTGCTTTAAAAACTCCTGCTTCAAGTTCCTCAGTTAATAAATGCTTGGCAGATAGGGCCTGCATAGCAAAACTTAAGTCCATAATCTCTGCAGGATGGCCTTGTCCTCTTTCTGCAGCTAAATTAACTAATCTTCCATCTGCAATAAGGTATAATCGGCGCCCATCTTTCATAATAAATTCTTCTATATCCTCTTTAACTTTCCCTTGGGATATTGATAGTTCTTCCAGATCTTTTCTATTAATTTCAACATTGAAATGACCTGAATTTGCCATTATACAACCATTTTTCATATGCATAAAATCATCACCATATACAACATCAATGTTTCCGGTGACAGTTATGAGGATATCTGCATGTTTAACTGCTTCTCTTATTTTCATTACTCTGTAACCATCCATACGAGCTTCAAGAGCTCTAATTGGGTCAATTTCAGTTACTATTACATTAGCCCCTAATCCATCCGCTCGCATAGCCACTCCTCGACCACACCAACCGTAACCACAGACTACGACTGTTTTACCGGCAATTAAAACATTTGTTGATCCCATAATGGAATCCATGGTGGACTGCCCAGTACCATAACGGTTGTCAAACAAATATTTGGTGTAAGCATCGTTAACTGCCATCACTGGAAATTCAAGAGCATTATCTTCCGCCATAGCTTTTAAACGATGGATACCTGTAGTTGTTTCTTCACAAGCACCTCTTAATTTATCTAAAATTTCTCTGCGTTCTCGGTGGACTAAAAATATCATATCTGCCCCATCATCAATCAGGATATCGGGCTCATGATCCAACACTTTATGGATGTTTTGATAGTATTCTTCATTGTTTTCTCCTCTCCAACCATACATATTAAGTCCTAGTGCTGCTCCTGCTGCAGTAGCATCGTCTTGAGTTGAAAGAGGGTTACATCCGGTCATGGCTACTTCTGCTCCTCCTGCCTGAAGAGTTAATCCTAAATTAATTGTTTTAGGTTCTAAGTGTAAGCATGAAGAGATAGTAATGCCTTCAAATGGTTTGGTTTGTTCAAATTCTTTTTTAATGTGTTCTAAAACAGGCATGTGTTTTTGAACCCATTCTATTTTTTTCTTGCCTTGAGGGGCTAGTGACATGTCTTTTACATCATAGGGCATTTTATCACCATTTTTTATAATCATAATTAAATACGCATATGAGTTTATCTGTAAATTTATTTAATAGTTTACTATTTTTTGGTCAAATAATAAATCCCTATTTAAAAAAAGTAATTATATACTAATACAAAAATTAAAAAAATAAAGAATATGGGCTTAGATGTGAATAACAGGTAGTTTTACCAGATTCAGCATGGCCCAACTTAATAACATAATACCGAAAACAACGGCATAGATAGTCCAAACACTACAGATTCGTTTTATGTCTTCATGTTTTTCAATTTTATTAGAACGTGGTAAATATGCTATTATTATAGATAGTGCAATTAAAAAAGACCCTATAATATTCAGCGTTAAACTGCCGAAAAGTAACAGGTATGATATAGGTAATATTCCCATTCCCAGTATGGTGAGAATGTTGTTGGTGAAATACTTTTTTATCGAAAACGTGGTATGGCTTATATTTTCTACATTTTCGTAGTATCCCTGATTTATTAAACTACTTTTTGCTGCTTCTTCAAAGTTGAAATCTTCATAGTATTCAGGGTTAGAATCAATGGTGGATGTTTCGTCAATTAATTCATAGTTTTCTTGTGGCGCTTCTAAGTAAGGATTTTGGTTATTTCCGGTTTCAAAAATATCAATTTGAAGTTCTACAGGGGTTGGTTCGACCATAGTTTCTATATTTGCACTGTAGTTATCCTCATAAGCAACTGCTTTGAAATATTCAAAACCTTCAGAGGAGACTATTTCTTCTCTGAACTGGGAACTGACATGATTGAAGTTATCTTGTTGATTAAAATAAGTTCTATCTTCATTTTGGTCGTTATAGTATTTATCATTAGAATGAGTGTAATTAGAACTAATTTCCTGATGGTTTTTAAATTGCTTCAGGGAATTATATATGATGGCTGTTGTATCTATGTCGTAATCATCGTCAAAATAATCTTTATTTTTATTATAAAATTTAGAAATGCTTTTAATGTATCTTAAAGGTCCTCCACAACAGCAAGTCTCAAAATCTTGCGGCGATTCTGTCTGTTTAAGCTCATAGTATCCGTTACATTGTCTGCACAATAAGTATGACACTTCATCACCATCCTACGAATCCCCCAATTAACATTCTTATTACTTTATAAAAGGATGTGATGTATATAAACTTTTTCCAAGTGTGCTAAAGCACAGTTGTAATATGAGGAAAAAAATTTAATGATACTTTTTGATATGCTTTTTTTTAATTATTAAAAATCACTATCACGTCTTATTTTGTGTTGATATGATAAAATGGCATATGGTGTAAAAATAATACTTTTTATAAAATTTAGGGAGAAGATGACCTTCTCTCCTTTAAAAAATTAATTTAGTGGTATTGTACCAGTTCTTCTTCAGCAGTTTTTGGTTTGACTTTATTCATGGCATCACGGAAGTATTTCATGGTTATATTTTCAGCTTTTAGATCATCTCTTAATGTTAACATGGCTGCTTCACGACATACGGCTTCAATATCCGCACCAACATATCCTTCAGTTTTTTTGGCTAATTTAGATAGATCCACATCATCGGCCAGTGGCATTTCTTTGGCGTGGACTTTAAAGATAGCTAATCTCGCTTCAGTGTTGGGATTATCGACTTTAATATGCCTATCGAACCTTCCGGGTCTTAAGAGAGCAGGGTCTAAAATATCTGGTCTGTTGGTTGCCGCAACAACTGAAACATCTTGTAGTTCTTCTAAACCATCAATTTCAGTAAGCAATTGATTCACTACTCTTTGAGTAACCCCTGAATCACTGCCGCTTCCACTTCTAGTAGATGCTATTGAATCAATTTCGTCAAAGAAAATTACTGTAGGTGCCGTCTGCCGAGCTTTTCTGAATACTTCTCTTACTCCTTTTTCTGATTCTCCCACCCATTTGGATAACAATTCTGGTCCTTTAACAGCTATGAAGTTAGCATCGCTTTCATTGGCTACTGCTTTGGCCAGTAATGTTTTACCTGTTCCAGGTGAACCGTGGATTAAAACACCTCTTGGTGGCCGGACACCAAATTTTTCAAAACTTTCTGGAAATTTAAGAGGCCATTCCACGGCTTCTTTTAATTCCTGTTTTGCTTCATCAAGACCACCTATGTCATTCCAGTTGATATTGGGCACTTGTACTAATACTTCCCGCAGTGCAGATGGCTGAATTTCTTTTAATGCTTCTTTAAAGTCTGATTTTTTAACAATCATTTTCTTTAAAGTTTCTTTTGGTATTTCTTCATCTGCTTTAATATCGGGTAAAACTCTACGAAGCACCCTCATGGCGGATTCTTTACAAAGTGATTCCAAATCAGCTCCTACAAAACCATGGGTAATCTCCGCGATTTCATCAAGATCCACTTTTTCATCAAGTGGCATTCCCCGAGTATGTATTTCCAGAACTTCCTTCCTTTCATCTTTATCTGGAACACCTATTTCTATTTCACGATCGAATCTCCCTGGTCTTCTTAAAGCTCCGTCTAGAGCATCCGGTCTGTTAGTTGCACCAATTACGACTACTTGTCCTCTACTTTTTAAACCATCCATTAATGTTAATAATTGAGCAACTATTCGTCTTTCAACTTCTCCACTAACTTCTTCCCTTTTGGGGGCAATTGCATCTAATTCATCGATAAATATTATAGATGGTGCATTTTCTTCTGCTTCTTCGAAGAATTCTCTTAAACGTTCTTCAGAACCACCAACATATTTACTCATTATTTCGGGCCCATTTATGGCAATAAAATGAGCATCGCTTTCATTGGCTACTGCTTTGGCCAGTAATGTTTTACCTGTTCCAGGGGGACCATGCATGAGCACTCCTTTTGGAGGGGAAATTCCTAATCTTTCAAATAATTCTGGTCTTTTTAAGGGAATTTCTATCATTTCCCTAACTTTCTTAACTTCTTCTTTAAGGCCTCCAATATCCTCATAAGTTACATCAACCAGGTTTTTAATTCCTTCTAATTTGGTTACATCTACTGGATTGGGCTGAACTTCGACTTCAGTAGTTTGACCTACTTTTACTACACCTTGCGGCTTGGTGGACACCACTGCTAGTTTTATTTCTCCTAGGGGAGACACTTCCCTCATATCTCGGAAAAATTCATCAAAAAGCCCACCTCTTGTGGTAGGGATTTGCTGTCGGATTCCAGAAACTATTATATCTCCTTTAACCAGAGTTCGATTGATAAAAGCGGATCTAACATCTCCCCTTATCATAATTTCTTGATCTACAGGAGCTAAAACGACTTTATTTGCTTCTTTTACATCAGCTCGGCTGACCCTTACTTCTTCGCCTATTGAAGCCCCTGTATTTTTCCGAATATAACCGTCGATTCTAATGATTCCTAGACCAATATCAGACTGGGAGGATATAACTGTAGCTGCAGTTATTTTTTTACCTTCTATCTCGATAGTATCTCCATCTAAAAGATCTAGCTTTTGCATACATGCTGGATCAATTCGGGCTATTGATCTTCCAACATCGCTTTGAGATAGTGCTTCTGCGACTTTTAAATTCATTTCATTTTTTTCCATAAAAACACCCCGCTTATGTTATTATATTATGATTTTTATTAATTAAATATAAAATAAATTTTTAATTAGATTCACATTTTTCGATTCGATACAATCAAATCTTTTAGTAAACTTTGGTAACTATAATACAATATTACTTCATCATTTATAAATGTTTCGGTAATCATATATAATATGCTTAAATTAATCTTAAAAATGCAACAATATTTATTAAAAAATAGGGGTTGAGTTGTTTGATTTTCCAAAAATTATCTTAAAACGGCACCTAATCCTTCAAGAAAATGCTCTACGTCTTTTATAATCTCTTTATCAAATACTTCAAAATGGAAAGTGACACTTACCTTTCCTTCTCCAACTTGTTTTCCTTGGTAAACATCAATAACTGATGTTTTTATCACGCCATTGATTTTTTCAATAGTCGAAGCTATGATGTGGGGATCGCAGGTAATGGGGAAAATTGCAGATACATCGTATTTGAGGTGCTTTAAATTTTTAAGTTTCCATTTCAATATGGAATCATCATCTAAAACTTTTATATTTGCTGTTTTTAATTTTAAAGTATTTTTGCCAGTGTTTAATGTCACAAAATCTGGTGAAATATCTTTTAAAATTCCAAGATGTACTTTTCCAGAATATATATGCTTAAGCCCAACTTCCATATTTATAGAATTTTTTAAAACATTCAATTCATGATTCAGGGCAGTTAATGCTTTATCCGAACGCCCAAGTGCAGAATCTAAATCATCCATATTCTTAGCTGCAGAGCTCATAGCTTTAACAAACTTTTTTTGGTCTTTATTTGAAAGTAACAAATTAAGATCATTTATGGACTTTAAAAAGATATTCCTCGCTTTATTGGCATATTCGGTTTGGGTTTGAATTGAGTAAGCTAAATAGGGGTTTTGAGCCACTATTCTAGAAATAATATCTAGCATAAGGCTATATATGGGGCTTGCAAATTTTCGGGAGTCTTTAATATCAATATCCAATTTTTCAATGGTGGAAGCTATACTGATATATGCAAAATGAGTTAATACTTGAACTACACTCATCATTTCGTCATGTTTTTGAGGCGTGGTTATTAAAACGCGGGCTTTATTTTTTTCTAAAAATTCTAAAACCAATTTAAACCATTTTGATTTTTTTATAGTTGAATCTTTTGGAGGTGTAAGAACCACGACCTGTCCATCTAATGAAAGTGTTCGAGGCCCAAACATAGGGTGTGTGGGTAAAAATTCAACACCTTCAGGAACATTTTCCTGCATTAAACTGGATGGTTTCTCTTTGATGGATGTTACATCAACAAGAAGAGATCCTTTTTTCAATAAAGGGCTGATTTCACAGATTACACTCTCGGTATTTTCAATAGGGACTGCTATTATAACTACATCACTGTCAGATGCTACTTTTTTATTGTCACAGCAATAATTCACGCCTAACTTCTGTGAAACCCTTTGCCCGGCAATTTTGTCCCGACCGGTAATAGTTATATCTTTTCCTTTTTCTTTTAAAAAGTGAGCAATCCATTCACCAAGCCCTCGGGTACCTCCAATTATGGCAATTTTCATTTTATCAACTTTTAATTTTTAAAATATGAGATAAATCTTATTTTATGTGATAGAAAATCTATTTAAAAGTATGCTAAAATGATATATAAAAATTTGTTAATTCATATTGTTTTCAGATTTAATCTCTGATTTTATATTTTGAGACTGTGGTTGCTAAATAACCACCTAAACCTCCAAGCAAGATACTGACTCCGCATAAAATAACGAATCCTAAGGCAGAGTTAAATAAATCAAGGTTAGCGGGCAGCGTATAGGGCAAATCAGGAACATTAAATAATCCGTAAATAAATATTATCATTTCTAAAGTAAGAGCAGCTATTACTCCAATCAAATAATTCTGATCTTCTATATTGGTAATGTAAGTAGCAATAAAACCAATCACAAAAAGGGTAAAAATTCCGTCTAAAAATAACGAAAGAATTACTCCTAAAATAACACTAATAAATATAGCGGTCCCTGCACTGTAATTACCCATTTTATATCCTCTTTTAGAATTAAACTTAAAACTAATACTTTGAATTCATAAATTGACTTTTAATTATTATAAAGATTTATAAAATATCTATTGGAGTAGGTAATTTATTTACTTTTAATATATATAGATACTGAGAATTGACTATTAAACTATAGCCATTACTTAATTTCTCACATTTATTTCTATCTGGTTATGTTTATATGCACAATTTTTTATAAAATTGAAAAAATTTATTGAATAAATAAAAAATCATTTAAAAACAATGTCATAATACTTATCTCTAAAATTTGATAATGGAGGTCATAGAGTGAAAATAACATATCAGGACATGAAAACTGGAGTTATAGAAGTATTGCCTGAAACTTTAGATGATCTATGGCATTTATCCCATATTATTGAAAAAGAAGATCTTTTATCAGCAAAAACCACCCGTCGAATTCAGGACACTAGTGGGGAAAAAATAAGGAGTGATAGGGGCATAAAAAAAACGTTTTATCTGGGTATACGAGTAGAAAATGTAAAATTTCATATGTATACTGGAAAACTCAGAGCGACAGGAGCGATTGAAAAAGGCCCTGAAGATTTGGTACCATTAGGCTCACACCATACTCTGGAAGTAAAACTTAACATCCCCACCCGGATAAAAAAAGAAAAATGGTCCAGATGGACTATTAAACGACTCAAACAATCAATAGAATCATCAAAAAAGCTTTCTGCATTAATATTGGTAATGGAAGATGATGTGGCTGATTTGGGTTTAATTAGACAGTTTGGAGTGGAATATTACGGGCCTATTATGGGTAATCTGCCCGGAAAAAGGATTGAACAGAAAGATCGGAAAAAACAGGTCATTAAATTTTACCAAAGTATAGTTAATGCTCTTGAAAAGTTTAAAGATGTCCAAACTATTGTAATAGCCGGCCCGGGTTTTACTAAAGGTGATTTTCATTCTTTTTTAAATGAAAAACATCCCATTATTGCTAAAAAATCCATTCTGGAAAGCACAGGCACCGGTGGCAGGGTAGGAATTCATGAAGTGTTGAAAAAAGGCACCATTGAAAAAATAACTGCAGAGAATCGCGTAGCTTGGGAAATGAGTTCAGTGAATAAAATATTGGTGGAAATTGCTAAGTCTTCTTCAATGGTTGCTTATGGTAAAAAACAAGTTTTAAATGCAGTTAATGCAGGCGCTGCTAAAGAATTGTTGATTTTGGATAAATTAGTTCGTCAAGAAGATATGGAAAAAACAATGGATATTGTGGAAAGCATGGGCGGTAAAGTAATTTTAGTTAGCAGTGAACACGATGGTGGAAAACAGTTAGAATCGTTAGGTGGTATGGCTGCCCTTTTAAGATATGCGATTGAATAATTCTTGGAACTAATTGTAATTCAGTATAAATTTCCAGATGAGGTTATATCTGAAATACTAAACTTTTTTCTCTGAAAAATAAAAAAATCAATGCAGATAATTTTCAGGTATTATTTGCATTTTAATTATTCCACAACTTTCTATTAAGGAGCTGTTGATAACTTGAATGAAAATAAAAACTTGTTTTCGGTCAATGTTACTGTAAATGGGAAAAAAATAAAATCAAAAGGTATGGTAAAAGATGCCATTATCTTGGCAGGAGTGAAAACATCCCATTTATTTCATGATTCTCACCCATGCACATTTGATACCTCCAAAAGCGAGGTTTTCATTCCTTGTAATTCTGGGGCCTGCTGGGCATGTATGGTTAAAATTAATGGCAGGCCTGCTGTTTCTTGTATTACTCCTCTGAGTGAAGGCATGGAAATTAATACTTTCTCCAGTATAAATCATCCTTTGAGAATATTAAGTGGTTTTGGTTTACATACTGTTGGTGGTGTGGGAACGCCATATCCTCTGAAGAAAAATAAAAAACCTATTGAAGTTGTTGGGTTTACACATGGCTGTAATCTTGTTTGTCCGCAGTGTCAGAATGATAAAGTGGCATTCACTCAAGAAGGAAACCTATTGGATGCTGAGGAAACAGCACAAATTTTATTAGGCTTGCATTCAGTTAATGATGTAAATACCATAACCTTTTCTGGCGGTGAAAGTACTTTAAACAGACCATGGTTAATCAAAGCAGTAAAATCTATAAGAAATGCGGATAAAGAAATTAATATCCATATAGATACTAATGGCACGGTTCTCACGCAATGTTATATCGATGAACTTATAAATGCGGGCATGAACCAGATTGGAATCGATTTAAAAGGTATTCGATTGGCGACTTTCCAAAAAATCACTGGATTGGGTGAAACGGAATTAGCAAGGAAGCTATTGAATAATTCATGGGGGGCTGTTAAGTATATTCTTGAAGAATATGATGTGGAATATCCCTTAGAAAATATGCTAAATCCAAATTCAAAAAATTCATCTGATTCGAATATTATCATTGAAAATAAAAAAACTCAAAATTCTATTAAAAAACCTAAAATATTTTTAGGAATTGGGATACCTTACAATAAATCTTTAATATCGAAAAAAGAAATTAAAGAAATAGGGAATACGATTAAAAATATAGATTCCAAGGTTCAAGTGTCTGTTTTAGATTATCGTCCTGCATTTAGAAAAAAAGAATTAGAAAAACCCACATTTGAAGAAATGATAGATGTTAAAAATATTCTCAATGGTCAGGGGTTAGAAAATGTTATTGTTCAAACTGAAAAAGGCCATTTTGGTCCTTAATTAGAATATAGGGATTAATTTATGTTTTATGAGTTTATTAAAGCAGGAATTTTATCTGCAGGGTTAACTTTAATATTAACACTTATTCTAGTTAATCTGGGGGAAAAAGGAAAAGCAGGAAACCTTTTCACTAAAATTAGAGGGGGCACTCCAAGAGCAGTTGGCCTTGCACCATTTGTAGCTTTAATACTATTTTTCCCAGAGCCTTATAATTATCTGATTGCAGTTATGGGTGCATTAGCTTTTGTGGATGATTTGGCGGGAAGGAAAAAGATATATAGCATTTCTTTAGAATGGGGCCAGCTATGCCGAGGCATAGGGATGATGCTGATAATACTACTGGCTTACCCTTATGTAGGACTAAGTTCAATAGTCATTGCATTAATGATTCAACCTATGAATATTGCAGATATGCAACCAGGATCTGCATGTAATACCATAATATTCATGTCTATATTAATTATCTTTCTTATTTTCGCAACAGGGGCGGAATGGTTTAATTACACAACTCCTTTGTTAATATTAGCAACTTGCATTGGTTATATGCCTCTTGATTATAGTGGCCGAATAATGATGGGGGAAGTTGGAAACCATTCGTATGCAATTGCTTTAGGGATTTCTTACTATCTAATTGGTGGAGCATTAAGTTTAGTGGTTCTATTCATTTTCACAGTTTTTCTAATAGCATTTTTAAGAAGAAAAAATTTAGAAAAATTTTTAGAGAACAATTTGAAAATTCAAGAACCTACTTTTGGAGACTATTTTATGGATGTTCTAACCGGAGGGGGTCTAGGTGATCTTTTCCGTAAAATTATTCTGAAAAACAAGAAAATAGAAATAAAAAATGCTTATTTAAAAAAATTAGGGGCTCGAAGGCTGTTATATAACTTACTTTAGATTAACCTTTATAATATAGGTTAATTATAAAA
>NZ_JALKIF010000015.1 GCF_023227715.1 Methanobacterium alcaliphilum | reverse complement strand
TGGATATTTTTTATTTTTAAAATAGAATAAATATCATTAATTAATATTTAAATTAATTTTAATGTCTTAATAAGCTGATTTTGATAGTATATAATCGTGTAATACTTATTTTATGACATGTACTAATAATTAATGTTTAATAGTAAGAAATAATCATTATAATTACGAATATTAATGTTAAATTAATGTGTAGTGGCGACACATATTAATAAAATGAATTTTCAGATAAAATTTTTGCGAGAAATTTTGTCTATAATTGAGTTTTAGATTGTAGGAACTATGGATAAAAAGGGAAAGAGGGAAAAAAATGGTTGAAATCCGAATAGATGAAGATGCATGTGTGGGGTGTGGTTCATGTGTGGATGACTGTCCCAACGACGTGTATAAAATGAATGAAGAAAAATGGAAGACCGAAGTAATTAATGCAGATGACTGCATGGCGTGTCTTTCATGTCACGAGATTTGCCCAGCACAGGCTATGGAACATCATGATATACACGTTGCAAAAAGGCTGTACATAGATCGAAAAGTAAATGATGTTTTAGAAAAAATCATCTGAGGGGATAAAATGGATATGCAGATAGAAGAGGTCAAAGGGACATTCAAGCCTGAATTAATTCCTAAAGAAACTGGTGGGGACATCAATGATTATGAAGAAGCTTTACACGTGTTAATGAAGTTTGTAGGGTCTATGTCCAGTGCTTTAGAGCAAGTTTCAGGTAGGGGAGCTAATGCCATTGTATACCAGGCAGGTAAAAGGATGGGGCACGATGCTGGTAAATTAGTGGATAAAACAGATGATTTAGAAAAAGCCATGCAGGAGTTAAGTGAGATTTTAGGTGTGGAATTCTTTTTTGAAATGTGGAAACCATCTAACCAGGAAAGTTATACCATCGAAAAAGGTGATGAAACTGTAGTAAAACTTCTTTTTATGGATTGTGTAGTTAGACAAACTTTAAGGAGAACTGGGCTGCCTCAAAAAGGACCGTTATGTTACTTATTGTATGGTTATATGGTGGGAGCAGTCGAAGAAGTAATGAGTATTAAAGGTAAACTTGATATAGATCATGTAGGATCCAATGCATGTCTTAAAACTTTAACCATCAAATGGGGTGGAAAATAATGGTAAAAATTGCACTTGAAGCACTGGCTAGTTGTGCAGGCTGTGAAATATCAATATTGGATCTTCATGAAGATCTTGTTAAATTACTTGATCAAGCTGAAATTGTATATGCTCCTGTATTGATGGATGTTAAAGAGGTTCCTGAGGGTATAGACATTGCTATTGTTTCAGGATCAGTACGTAATGAAGAAAACCAGGAAAGGCTGGAAGAACTTCGAGAAAAATCAAAGATATTAATTGCATATGGGACTTGTGCCTGTTATGGTGGAATAACTGGAATGGCCGATTTATATACTTCAGAAGAGGTTACTTCTAGAACCTATTCTGATAACCCAAGCACAGTACCATCTGAACTTCCAAATGAAGTAGTACCTGAACTTTTAAGCATTGTACACCCTGCAGCTGATTTTACTGAAATTGATGGATTTATTCCAGGTTGTCCGCCTAAAGAGCAACTTACTCATGATATATTAATACCTTTAATCAATGATGAGGCGCCGGATGTCCCTAAAAAAAGTGTTTGTGCGGATTGTCAACGTGAGATGGAACATATTGAAAATGATAAAATATATCGACGAGTTGAAGGAGATCCTGAACCAGGCAAATGTTTCCTGAGTCAGGGATATGTTTGTTTAGGTTCTGTAACGCTTGGGAGATGCGGTGGTTTATGCACTGAAGCAGGAGTACCATGTCATGGTTGTGGGGGACCTTCTTTAGACGTTATAAGAGAACCAAGTCACGATATTTACAATGGAGTAATTAAAAGGATTGCTCACATATCTAAAATGCCTGAAAAGGATGTTGAAAAACAACTTTATGATATTGGGCATGTGGTCTATGGATTTGTTATAGGAAGTACTATTATGGAGGATAAACAGGTGTCGCTGATTCCTCAACTGGTGAAAAAGTGAAGTCTTGAAAAAGGTGATATTATGAAACAGATTGAAATTAGTCCAGTTACCAGAATAGAGGGTCATGCAAAGATAACTGTGCAGGTAGATGATGCTGGAAATGTATCAGATGCTCACTTCCATGTAATGGAAATCAGGGGGTTTGAAAAATTCCTGGAAGGGGCAGCAGTTGAGGAAGCGCCTCGAATTACTCCTAGAATATGTGGAATATGTCAAACAGCTCATCATTTAGCTGCAGCTAAAGCAACGGATCAAGTTTTTGGTTTGGAACCTCCGGAAACCGCTAAAAAATTGAGAGAATTAATGCTATTGGGTCAATATATACACTCCCACTCTTTGCATTTTTATTTCCTCGGTGCACCTGATTTAGTAATGGGTCCCGACTCAGATCCAGCTATGAGAAATGTTATTGGTATTTTAAAAAGCAACCCTGATCTGGCAATGATGGCCATAAATACTAGAAAAATTGGACAAGAAATTACTGGAGTAGTGGGTGGAAAACCTATAAGTCCAGTTACTGCTATTCCTGGAGGTCAATCAAAAGGCCTCACCAGTGATGATGTAAATAAACTACTTCCGAGAGCAAAAGAAGCAATAAATCTTATAGAAAAAGGGGTTGAAGTAGCTAAACCATTATTTGAGCAATATAGTGAAGCTGTTGAAGCATTGGGTACTATTGAAACCCACTTTGGTGCATTAACTAATGGGGATGGTATAGAATTTTACGATGGTCCTGCTAAAATAATTGATAAATCTGGTGGTGCAGTCTATGAATTTGCAGCCAATGATTATCTAGATTATATTGAGGAAAAAGTTCAACCGTGGTCTTATTTGAAATTCCCCTACTTGAAACAATTAGGATTCCCTGATGGAAATTATCGTGTTGGCCCGCTTGCTCGTTTAAATGTAGCGGGAACGATACCCACTGAAAAAGCTTCAGAACTCTTTGCTGAATACAAAGACGCATATGGAATTGCACAAAATCCTCTTTTATACCACTATGCTCGTTTAATTGAGTTAATGTACGCCGCAGAAAGAGCTGTTCAATTATTAGAGGATGACAGTATAACTGGCACTGATATACGTCAGGGACTAAGCGGTTCTTTAATGACTAAAGAAGAAGCTAAACAATCTAGTGAAACAAAAAGAGGAGTGGGAATGATTGAAGCCACCAGAGGAATTTTAATCCATGACTATGAGACTGATGGTGCAGGATTTATAAACCGGGCAAATCTTATTGTTTCAACTGGGCAAAACAATCTTTCTATGGACATAGGTGTCCGTGAAACAGCTAAAGCAATGATTCAAGGTGAGGATGTTTCAGAAGGTTTTAAAAACAGATTAGAAATGATTGTGAGAGCATATGACCCATGTCTTTCCTGTGCAACTCATGCTATTGATGGTAGCTCACCATTACAAGTGGATATCTATGATAGTGAAGGACAGCTTCTTAGAAAACACCTTCTTTGAATTTGAGGTTTCTAACTTCATTTTTTTTTTTGTTTAGCTAATTTATTTTAAATATTTTTCAATATCTTTAGGGTTGTTAAAATTTTTAAAACTGCTTTTTGATGGATCTAATTTTTCAACTTTTATAAAATAAACATTTAATAATTTTATGAGGGATTTAACATCTTTTTTTCCATTTGAAAGTAATGATTTTACTAGTTCTTGACTTTTTTGAGGATAAATGGAGTGCAATGGTTCAATATCTCCCGAATCCCATTTTGGAACTACTGTATCATGATATTCTTTGGATTTTTCAATAGCATTAAAAATATTTTCAACAAAAACCGCAGAAATTAATGGAGAATCACAAGGTAAAACAAGAGCATAATCTGATTTAACATATTTTAAACCAGTAATTATTCCTATTAATGGTCCCTGATTTTTAATTTCATCTTTTACTATTTTTAAATTAAATCCCAATTTATTAGATTCATATTTTTCAATAATACTTTTATAAATATTAATCTGTTTCTCATCTCTTAAAACAAGAACAACTTCATCTGCATGATTTTCAACAGTTTCTAGGATATTTATAATCATGGGCTTTTCATTAAATAACATTTGTCCTTTATCTTGCCCCATCCTAGTACTCATCCCGCCACATAGGATAATGCAGGACTTAAAAGAATTTTTTGATATAAAAATACCTTCTTGAATTTTTTACTTATAATTATTTTTATAAAATAAAATATATTTTAGTTTTTTATAAAAAGAAAAAAATCATTTAGTTTTAAAAAATAGTTTTGGAATGCCTTAATTTTTTAAAGCATTCAAATATTATTATTCTAAAGTAGGGTAGTTAGGACTTTCATTAGTGATTAAAAGGTCGTGTGGGTGGCTTTCTTTAATACCACTAGAGGTAATTCTCACTAATTTGGCTTTTTCTTTCATTGCAGCAATATTTTCCGCACCACAGTAACCCATGGAAGCTCTAAGCCCACCAACTAATTGGAATATCACTTCACTAACTGTGCCTCTGTAAGGGACCACTCCTTCTACTCCTTCAGGTACTAATTTAGTGTGCTTCATTGGACCTTTGACTTCCTGGAAGTATCTATCTGTTCCAGCACCAATACCTCCAGTCATAGCACCTAATGATCCCATTCCACGATATTGCTTATATTTTCGCCCGTTCATTACAACTACTTCGCCTGGGGCTTCATAAGTTCCTGCTAAAAGGTTACCCATCATTACTACATCTGCACCTACAGCAATAGCTTTAGCAACATCTCCAGAGTACCTTAAGCCACCATCTGCAATTACAGGAACACCATATTCTGATGCAACTTCAGCGACTTCAGATATTGCTGTTAATTGGGGAACACCTACTCCTGCAATTATTCTCGTGGTACACATTGATCCGGGACCAATTCCTACTTTAAGACCATCCACGCCCTGTGCAATTAAGTCTTCAGCAGCTTCTTTAGTTGCAATATTTCCAACCAGAAGATCGGCATTTATATTCTCTTTTATGGTTTTTGAGGATTTGACTAGATTAAGGTTGTGGCCGTGTGCACTATCTATAGCAATTATTTCAGCTCCGGCTTCATCAAGGGCCATGGCACGATCTAAATCAAAAGGTCCTGTAGCAGCTGCAACAACAAACCTTCCTTTTTCATCTCTAGAAGCATTTGGATATTTTTTACGTTCAAGTATGTCTTTTATAGTTACAATTCCCACTATTTTGCCATCTCTAACAACGGGGAGCCTTTCCACCTTATTTTCGTAAGCAATGTCCATGGCTTCAGTAGGGGTAGTTGATTCATTGACAGTAACTACTTCCGAGGTCATTATTTCTTTTACTTTTTTCTGTGCTTCAGAATTAAGAATAGGCTTTATATCCCTTCGGCTTATAATACCCACTACCTCTTCATTTTCAACTACAGGCAGTCCACTGACTTCTTCTTGATCCATTATTTGATGAGCTTCTCGTAATGAAGAATCAGGGCTGATAGTTATCACATCTCGGATAGTCATATCGCCGGATCTTTTAACTTTTTTGACCTGTTCAACCTGCTGTTTAATACTCATATTTCGATGGATTACACCTAGGCCACCTTCTTGAGCCAGTGCTATTGCCATTTCATATTCAGTTACAGTATCCATGGCAGAACTAATGATAGGTACATTAATTTCATAATTTCTAGAGACTCGACTTTTAGTAGCCACGTCTTTTGATTCTACTTCCGATGGACGGGGCATTAACAAAAAATCATCGAAAGTATATCCAATTTCTGCCTCTTTTAACTTTTTAGAATACATAAAAACACTTTTCCTCTTTAATTTAATATGTAAATCTTAATATCAAAAATTATTTCTAGAATTTTTAGATATTAAGCTGTAATTTTGATAATATAATAATATGAACTAAACTATGAAAAGTTTATCTTTTCATTCAAATTCATTTATCATTTGTTTTAGTTCAGCAACAGCACTTCGATGTATTTTTCCAGTGTTGCGATCCCCACCAGTACATGCTGCCCCCCTAACTCCAACAACATCACAGTTTATATTGTAAAGGGGTTTTAATTGATCTCTTTTAACAGAACCTGCCAGTGCTGATTTTAATCCATAGCCATGTGTTTTATTGACAAATTCAGCGAGTTTTTCTAAATCCATAAAATCAAACAATGTTTTACCATCTTTCACTGCAGTATCTAACATGGCTAAATCTGCTCCAGCATCTGCTGCTACTTTAGGTATTTCCATAGGGTCAACTGCCCCTACTCGATGAGCATCAGCATATCCAGAAGCCACAACAATTGCATCAGGATTGGTTTCTTTTACAGTTTTTACCACATTTTTCATTACTTCTACAGCTTCTTCATAGTTTCTGGTACCATACAGCCCAACTTTAATGTAATCTGCTCCAGAGACTAAAGCACCCATGGCTGCTAGTGAAACAGTTCCGGGTTTGTATGGAACATCTCCTAATGTTGCACTAACTAACATATTTTCTGGGGTCATTTCTCTAATACTTTTTATTATCCATGGAAAATTAGCACCTAATGATCCTTCTTTTGGATTTTTAACATCGACAATATCTGCACCGCCCTCAATGGCTTCCTGTGCTTCCTCTGTGTTTATTGGACTTATTAATAGAAGCAATTCATTACCTCCTATATTAACCTTCTATTTAGAAAATTTAACTGATATTCAATATTTTATTGATATATTGATAATAATCAAACAGTAACTAGCAACTCAATTTAAATTCTTCCTTCTTGTAGAATAAGAAGTTTAGTTCATATTGGATGCAATATACTAAAAATCTATTTAAAATAATTAGTATTTTTTAAATATATAAGAAATCAGAATATAAAAACTTTTACCATTATCACTCTTTTTTCATTATTATGTCCTGAAAATATTATTTAATTATAAAAAATTTAATACATTATTCTTATTTTCGTACTATTCCTTTTTAAAGGGGCTACCTTCTTTTTTTATATTTTCACTAATTTGGGTATGAATTTTTGGATAAAAACCTGATTTTTGAACTGAAAAACGCAATTTTTCTATTATATCTGAAGTAGGAGTGCTTACTGGACATTCTAGGGTACATAAACCACAAAGAGTACACATAAAAAGTCCGTTATTATAACTGGATTCATCACTTTCCAGAAATTTGCTTATAGCAGTTCCCCTACCACCTAAATATCCTCTAAAACCGAATTCATTCCCTACAGCATTGTAAACGGGGCATGCTACAATACAGCTACCACAACCAATACACCATAAACATTCTTTTAAAGCTTTGCTACGGCCGTTATCAATCATAACCACAATAACTTTTTTAGCACCGTACATATCTTTAAGGAGCCTTTTTTCAATATCTGCAGTTTTAGAAGGTCCTGAAATAATGTTCATATATGATGGCAAATAAGTGCCTGTGGCATAAGCTGTTTCTAATTTAACTACAGAAATTGCGTCTTCTATAGTGGGAACCAATTTATCTATTCCAACTACAATGATATGAGTATCCATCATGGAAAGTAGACTGATATTTCCCTCGTTATGTACTATAATTAATGATCCATCTTCAGCCGCAACTGAATTTGCCCCAGTAATCCCCACAGAACATAACTCCAGTTCTTTTAAGACATCTTGTTTTATTAATTCCATAATGGCTCGTGGTTCAGCTTCAACTTCCACACCAAGGGTATCATGAATAATTTCGGCTATTTTATCAATATTTAAATGTAAAGCAGGACCTATGGGGTGTGCTGGTCGTTGATCTTTATAATTAAGCTGAACTATTCTATCTCCCAGGTCTGTTTCTACAATATCAATATCTTTTTCTTTTAAAAACTGCGAAAGACCTATTTCTCCAACAGTATTAGATTTGGATTTGGCAATTATGGAATAACCTTTAACCAGTTGGTAAATTATATTTCTCGCATCTTCAGCAGTTTCAGCATAAGTAAATTCGATACCGTTATCTTGGAATTTGATTTTTGATATTTCCAGGAGTTCTTCCATATTATCTATAGAATCTTTCCTTATTTTCGAGACTTTTTCCATTAAACTGTGAATGCGAGGGTCATGCAGTATTTCTATTCTTCTTTCATCTAATTTCTGGAATGAACTTCGCATGGTTTTCAGTTCTTTTTTATCCATATTAATCCTCCAGAAATTGTAAAATAAATTCTGAAAGGTCATAGACATCTAATTTATTTGTAAACTCTAAATTTAACTTACAAAATGGGCAAGAGGTTACTAAAATAGATACATCCGCTTTCTCAGCTTCTTTCATTCTTTCATTAGAAATAGTATTGGCAAGATCGGGATAAGCAGACTTAACTCCACCACCAGCACCACAGCATTTACTATACTCTTTATTATGCTCCATTTCAATTAAATTGGAAAAAGAATTTAGGACATCCCGTGGAGAATCATATTCATTGCAATGCCTTCCTAAATGACAGGGGTCGTGATAAGTTATTTTCAAACCAGATTTCTTAATTTTAAGTTTATCTGAATCAATTAAATCTCTAAATAGTTGTGAAGTGTGAATAACATCCAGTTTTGCACCGGTAATTTCATTATAATCTTGGGTTAGTGTTTTATAACAACCAGCACATGATACTAATATTTTATGACCTTCTATTTTTTTTAGATTTTTCTTGATTTGGCTATATGCTTCTTCTATAGAACCAGTACGTAGAAGAACAGAACCACAACATATTTCATCATTTAAAATAGAATAGTCCACTTCAGCTTTATTCAGTATACTTTCCGTAGCTTCGGATATGGATTTTTCTTTTTCACGGGCTACACAGCCCTTAAAGTATATCATTTTCATTAATTAGCCTATCCATTAACTCTAAATATATTTTTTATCTCAATTATATTATTAATTTCGACATCATATATTTCTTATTTTATATCTATTGGAGAATAGCAGCTAGGATAGAGTTATTTATTTTTAAAACTGCAAAATTTATTTAATTTCTCTTCTTTTTTTTCGATTAATTGAAGATATAATGTTTCCAGTTCCTGGGCGATATTTTCTCCTTTATATTTTTGGGATTGGACATATCCTTCATTTTGAAGTTCCTTATATATTTCGGGATTTTGAAGAAGGTATTTTATCTTCTCTGCAAGATCTTTCCAGTCTTCACCTTTAAAAAATAGACCGCCTTTTTTTCCACTAGCTTCCATTACTGGAGGTATTTCTGCAGCTACAAAAGGAACATTACAACCCATAGCTTCAACAATCACAATCCCAAAGCCTTCAACGATACTTGGAAGACAAAAAATACTGGATCCTTTTATAATTTTCAACACATCGTTGTGTTTTTCAATAAAACCGCAAAAATGCACATTTTTTTCGATTTTTAATTCTTTAGTGAGGGTTTTGTGCCTATTTTCCAGGGGGCCGGTGCCTACGATTTTACATTGTAAATCTGGAAATTCTTTAATTAGAATATTCATGGCACGAATTAAATCATCTATCTTTTTATATTCTACTAATCTGGCCACACAGGAAATAGTGGGTTTTTTGAATTTTTCGGCTTTCACTGGGGGAAAATCCACTATATTTGGCACTACCGCTATTTTTTCTTTTGGAAAGTATTTTTCTAATTTTTTTTGAGTATATTGTGAGACCGAGACTATCAAATCAAAATCCCTGGATAAATTGTATCTTTCCAGTATTTCCCCAAATAATCCGGTGATTCCCATATTTTTAAACCACTTTCCAATCCACATATCGTGGTAACGGGCCACTGACGGAATATTTAATTTTTGAGAAACTTTCCAGGCCACGGGATGAGTTATAAAATTGTAACCAATTACTAAATCGATATCCAGTGTTTTACCTATTTTGTAGGCATCTTTCATAAAATATAATCTATTAAGAAATGAGCCTGCCTGGACATAAGAACGGTTTTTACCACAACAAATAACTTTTATTCCGTTAATTTCATATTCTGAAGCCACGTTTTTTTCTTTAGATGTTAAAACAATTATGTCGTGATTTTTAGATAATTGATATGATTCATTAAATGCACACCCTTCGGCTCCTCCTTTAATCTCAAAATTTTCACTTTGAGGGAAATATTCAGTTATAATACAAATTTTCATCTTTAACCCGCTAAGTTGATTAATAAAATAATTTTAATTCTTTAATGGTAGAATAATAATGTATTGCTTCATTCAATCCTTATTTTTATTAGATAACTGAATTTTTGAATTTTCAGAATCATCAACTTTTAAATTTTCATTTTTTATAGCAATTTGGCGTACAAGTTCAGTTATTTCACCTTCAACTTGCTCAATTAGAGTATAAATTTTGAATATAAGATAGTAACAACCAATTAATCCTAATATCAAGATTAAATCAAGCCCTCTACCTATTCCGAATAAATTGGCGAAAAAAGTAGTTGATTCTGGATATATGGACACGCCTATAATTAATAACCACAAGGTCAACCAAAATCCTAGCATTCCTAATGAGCTTTTACCTTCTCTGAATCTAAAAATGACTATGACTATGCCGAGTATTCCGATTATTATCCCTATAGGTTGGATTATCATTTTATCACCTTTAATTAAAGAAATTATTTTTTAAACTTTTTTTAGAATATCCATAATCATTTTGAATAATATTTTCAAAGCAACTGTGGTATTGGTCCCTTTGGATATGGTATAATCGGTGTATATGGTTTTTATGGGAACTTCTTTTAATTTTAAGTTGTTCTTTTTAACTTCACTTATAATCTCTGAAGATACGCCGTATCCTCTGGAATGAAGTTTTAAAAGTTTTGTTGAGCTTACAGTAAATCCTCTAAGTCCTGATTGGGAGTCATTAACATAAATACCATAAAATATCATTGTAATGATATTCATCCCATAATTTCCTAGATTTCTGGTAATGGGCATGTCTTTAAAATTTCTTTTACCAATAACCACATCTGCTTCTCCTGTTATCAGAGGCTTACAAATGTTTTCTATATCCTTATGATCATGCTGGCCATCTGCATCAAAGGTAACGATAAAATCTGCTCCATTAATTGCTGCAGCATCCATACCTGTTTTCAGAGCTGCGCCTAATCCACGGTTTATAACGTGCTGGTAAATTAATATTTGATCGGAGTATTCATTTTGCATACTTTTTCCAAGGGAATAAGTTTTATCCTGCGATCCGTCATCTATTAATAACACCTTATAACCCATTTCACATAGTTCTTTTATAACGGACTTCACAGTTTTTTCTTCGTTGTAGGCGGGAACTATTATGAATATTTTCTCTTTGCTTCTATCAAGCATGATCTGCCCCGTATATCGTATTTTTGCAAATAATAAAGAATAAATAATGTTTATGAATCTAGTTTTATTGCCAACTCACATACGCGTTTCCCAAGATTTTTAGCAGTTTCAATTCCAGCTTCGTCGGTTTGACAATCATTTTTTCCACCACCTACTCCAGTAGCACCGTAATGTGCTGTAGGTGCCCCATCACTTACTATGATAGCATCATGAATCAATAAAAAGTCGTGGATTGCTGCACATGTAGTTTCTTGACCTCCATTTCGTGATGCTCCTACAGATATTGCGCCACCTACTTTATTTTTAAGCTGGAATCCTGCTCGTAAAGGACGGGAACGATCTATAAACATTTTAGTCTGAGCAGTCACATTACCAAAATAAACAGGACTTCCAATAATTATGCCCTCTGCAGAACTTAAATTTTCGAGAATAGATTCCATATCATCGTCTATGGAACAGTTTCCAGTTTCTTTACATTTATTACATGCAATGCAGGGGTTAATATTAGATTTACCTAACTGAATAATTTCGGTTTCAGCCCCATTTTCTTCAGCAGATTGCATTGCTTTTTCAACTAAAAAAGCAGTATTGCCTCCAATCCGGGGACTACCTATGATTCCAATTATTTTTACCATAAAATTATCTCCACTATTTTATCAATTTTAAAATAAAATTCACATTATTATTTAATAACCATTAACTAAAGAGGACCTACGTCTGGTTTTCCTTCACGCATACCCATTCCTGCTTCACGAAGCAGTTTTTCTGGTTTAAATAATAGTTTAACTAAGTTTTGAGCATGCTCCCGGGCTCTGTTTTCAGCTAATTTTTTCAGTTCTTTAGAATTATGTTCTTCATCTTCATGAACAAAAACTTCCAATATATGTGTATTGGTCATTAGTTGGGCACTTATAAGGCCAGTCGATGCTTCATGGGCACAAACTTTATCTTTTTCTTCCGGCCCGGGCATTCCAAGTGCTAATACTATTTCACAGTTTTCTTCTTCAATTAACTTTTTAGCAGCCACTGGTAGGTCCTTAACACCGGGAACAGTGCTTCTTATAATTTTTATATTACCTACTTGTTTTTTTATCTCATCAATTGCAGCAGCACCCATATCATAACGGGCAAAAGTGGTATCGCATATACCTATTTTTTTCATTTTTTCACCGAGAATAATCTAATTAAAATTTATTATTAAACTCAAACATGATTCATTTAATTCATTCTTGTCTATCCTCATTTTTTATAAATTCAACCACACTTTTTCGTGCTTCACCAATAGTTAAAGGATATTCATTGGAAAATGATAAACTGTCTTCTTTTTTGAGTATTTCCATAAGATGTGCAATTCTTGGAAGTCTTAAATTAGCTTTTCTAATTGTTTGAACATCTTCAAAAACTTCGTGGGGGTTTCCCTGTTTTATGATTTCTCCATCGCTGATGATATATATTTTATCAGCATATAATGGAACCATATCCACGTCATGTGTGGATATAATAATTGTCATACCCTCTTCATTGAGATTGTAAAGTAATTTTAAAATGAGTGATGCTCCTTTAGGATCTAAACCCGATGTGGGTTCGTCTAAAACCATTATTTCAGGCCCCATGGCTAGTATTCCTGCAATAGCCACTCTTTTTTTCTGTCCTCCACTGAGATGGTGAGGGGCTTTATCGTTATAACCCGACATCCCTACTTTTTCTAAGGCATCAGAAACTCTTTTATCAACTTCTTCTCGGGATAAACCCATATTAAGTGGACCAAAAGCTACATCTTCTACAACTGTAGGTGCAAATAATTGATCGTCAGGGTTTTGAAACACTATTCCTACTTTTTGTCTAACTTTATTAAGACCATTCTTGTTATATTTTAGTGGTTCTTGTTCTATGTTAATTTGCCCAGAGTTAGGTTTAAGAATTCCATTGAAATGTAAGAAAAGTGTTGATTTGCCTGCACCATTTGGCCCTAATAATGCCACCATCTTCCCTTTTTCCACACTGAAATTTATTTTGTTTAGGGCTTTGGTTCCATCAGGATATTTATAAGTAATTTCTTTTGATTCAATTATGTTCATATAATTCACCGTGAAGTCAATGATGCTTGAATTTGATTAAATTATAACTATGGTTTAAATATTATGGGATATCTGCTTTTTGGAAGTATTAATAATTTTTAATTTTATTTATTCATTTAATTCATAAATATGCTATAAACGACTTTTGATAGTTATAACTTCTATTGTTTTATTAAGCTCCACTTAAGCTAGTTATTTTTGTTTTTGGATTTATTATGGGTATAACTTTTTATGAGTTTTTTCTAATTAGGTACTAAAAATAGCAGATATGGTTATTTAAAACATTTTCTTAAATAGGGAATTATATTAAAATAAATAATTAAATTTTGATGATATTGAGTATGGTTATAAAAATTAAAATAACCTAATATTTCCACTTAAATAAACGCCTAATAATAAAAGAGATTCAAAACAGACTAAAAGAATCAGATTTTTTGTTTCTATATTATTTTGGTAATTATTAATATGTAATGATCCATTATATCCTCTGGATTCCATGGAAATATATACTTGTTCCCCTTTTACCCAGCTTCTAATGAATAAGTTACTGGCTAATATTCCCATAGATTTATACGCGTTTTTAAAACTTTGATAACCTAATCTAGTTTCTTGTGCATGGTACATATTTATTCCTTCACCAATAAACACAAAAATGTACCTGTACATCATCATTGCTATTTCTATAACTACTTTTGGAATTTTGAAGGATTCAAGAACAGAAAAAAGTTCAGTCATAGGAGTAGTCAATGATAAAAATGCCATACAAGAAAACCCACCCATAATCCTTGTGAAAACAAGTAATCCGAGTTCGAATCCATCGGCACTAATTGCAAGGTTGAATATTCCTAATTCTAAAATAGGTTCTCCTGTACCAAAGAAAATTGCCATGAAAATAAAGGTTAAAAATCCGAAAGTAAAAGGTATTGTTAAAAACTTTAAATAAAATTTCCAGGGAATTTCAGCTTTAAATATAATTAAAAAAGATATTAATAAAGTTATGAAAATAGGTACTATGGGTGAAGTTGAAATTAAACTCACTAACATTGTTGAAACGGCAAACAATACTTTGAAATAAACATTAGTTCCTTTGAGTTTGTTTGAATGAGCATAATTGTCTAGGGTATTCCCAAACATAATTTTCACCATTAATACCTTGCATTGATTATTTTTCTTGTCTTTTTCTTTCTTTTGCCTGGCCATTGTAGTAACCGAAAACGTATCCGATTATTATAGCACCAATGGCTGCTTGAAGAGCAAACAACAAACTTTCTATTTCACCACTCGGTGGCTCCCAAAAAGAATTAAACCACGGTTCATAACCAGTTTCTTCAATTGCATCTCCGGCGGCACCATCCGCCCCTCCAAAGTATCCTTCATCCTCTCCAACGCCATTATACATGACTAGGGGGATAATAGTAATTATGGCTACTAAAGAAAGTAAAATTATGGCTCTTTTATCCACCATTAGGCCACCGCCTTTACAGTTTCTTTAACTTTGGGACCAATAACTTTTAATTTTTCTAAAATATCTGGTCTTAGTTTCATGATGTACTCGAATATTACTACTGTTAATAAACCTTCTGCAATAGCTAGGGGTATCTGGGTGACTGCAAAGATGGTCATGAAATTTGAAAATGCAGCTCCAAATGTAGGAAGTGGGAAGGCTAGTGATAGCTGGATAGCAGTAGTAACGTAAGTTAATAAATCTCCTCCTGCAGCAGCGAAAAATATTCCTATAGAAGCACTCAGACCTATTTTCTGAGAACCTTTGTATATCAACCATGCTGCAAATGGTCCAACAATACCCATGGAGACTATATTAGCACCGAGAGTAGTTATTCCACCATGAGCTAAAAGTAGTGCTTGGAAAACCAGAACTATTGCTCCTAAAACACTGGCAACTGCTGGTCCAAATAATACTGCACCTAAACCATTTCCAGTAGGGTGTGAACAACTTCCTGTGACTGAAGGTAGTTTCAAAGAAGACAATATAAAAACGAATGCTCCTGAAACTGCTAAAAGAGGTTTTGATTCGGGGGTTTCTTCTGTAATCTTTTTAATTCGTATGACACCATAAGCAACAACGGGTAATGCTACTATGTACCAAAGTAGACACCATTGCCATGGTAAAAATCCTTCCATGATATGCATTAAATTCACCTTTATCTTTTTTAAAGCATACTTGAATAAATTAAACATTAGCCAACATATAAACTTTTTTAAAATATTCAGCTATAGAATAATAAATCAAGTAAATTTTATTTTTAATAAAGAATAATTGAAGATTGCGATATATAAATGTTTTTATGAAGTTGCCAATCATGTAATGATTTTTTACAAAATAATGGATGAAGTATGTTGTAATTGGATATTCATTTTTAAAACTGAATAGAAGTCTTTAAGAAATACTATTCTGTCCCCAATTTTCAAAACATTAATGGTTTTTAAAATGGAAGATATGAAAATTCTTTTTTTCTCTGCAGTTAAGATAGCATGAATAAGAGTAGTAAAAAGTTATCTTATATATAAGTATAAATCCTAATTTTTATTATGAAAGTGAAAAATAGAATCATACTTGCCATGGATATTATGGATATAAAACATGCAATCACCGTAACTGAAGAGGTAGCACATTTTATAGATACAATTAAAATAGGTTATCCTTTAGCACTCTCTGCTGGTTTGTCTTGTTTCTCTAAATTTAAAGAAAACTTTGATTTTAAGATTATTGCTGATTTTAAGGTGGCTGATATTCCATCTACTAATGAAAAAATTTGCAAAACTACTTTTAATGCTGGTGCAGATGCAGTGATAGCCCATGGTTTTGTTGGAGAGGATAGTGTTTCAGCCTGTTTAAATGTGGCTGATGAAAAAGAAAAAGAGATTTTTTTACTAACTGAAATGTCGCATCCTGGTGCAGAAACTTTTTTAAAAGAAGTTTCCTTGGAAATTGCAGATATGGGTGTGGATTTAGGTGTTAAAAATTTTGTTGCTCCGTCCACCCGTTTAGATAGATTGAGTAAAATAAGAAATATTATTGGTAAAGATTCATTCATGATATCTCCTGGAGTGGGTGTACAAGGGGGGGATGCCAGTCAAACGCTGAATTTTGCTGATGCAGTAATTGTGGGGCGTTCTATTTATCAATCAGATGATCCTGCTGGTGCTGTGAAATCTATTATAGATTCCATCAAATAAATGGCCTGCTAATTCATAAGATATCTCAAAGAGTATGAAATAAACTATTGTCCAGGGACTTAATCCATTTAACCCATAAACTCCATTACCTGTTATTATTCCCCATAATCCAAGTAGAGATAATATTAAAATAGCTATTTTCATGGTAAAACGATATCTAAAGAAAAATTCTAAATATCTGCTTTTTTCTGAAATTTTCAAATTATCATTCCCTATTTCATCTAAATAAGCAGATAATGAACAAATGAGAAGCGGTAAAATTTCAATTTCACCAATTCCAAAAATGAATGTTATGGCTAAAAATGCAATCATGGTTAATATATGGTGCATACCATCGATTTTTCTTGAAAATAATGTTCCTAAGAATATGCCAAAGAAAATGTAAGTAGCATCCACACTTTCTACTACAAGAAAACCTATTAAAATACCGCAAATGATGCCTGAAATCATGGCAAATTTCTTGTCCTGTTTTTCATCAAAGGCGTCATCAGATAATTTCATTAAAAATCCAGATAATGCGTACCCCAATGGGATGAGAAATGTATTCATTATTAACTCCTGATTTTGTAGTTTATTTCAATAAATAATTTATGGATTGTTTCAAATCTAATTAATTTTTAATTAATGAATTATTTATCATTTTCAGCCATATCTAATGCCCCTGCTAATATGAGGGGGAATAATATCGTGGCATCTCCAATAACTGTCACCAAATTTGAACCTGCTCTTGCTTTAGCCCATGATTTAGCTTCTTCTAAGGGAGCTCCACTTAAACTACCGGTCTCGCTGCGATCCATGGTTATTTGAATAGCAGCATCTACTCCACCTTTAAGAAGGCTTGATGCTAGAGCGTAATGTTTTGGTACTCCCCCACCTAAAAGTATGGCTCCAATTTTTTTAGATTCAAATACTATGTCTGAAAGCTGATGCATATCGGCTAAAGCATCCAAACAGAGATTGTTAGTTTGAGTAAACATCCACAATTGTAACCCCAACATACTATCAATGATACCTGGGGCGTAAATAGGGATCTTTTTTTCATGTGCTGCTTTTATAATTGATTCGTCATCTTCAATATGACTACCTATTTGGTAAACAAGTTCTTGAATAGATGTGACTTTTTTTTCTTGGGATATTTTTTCTAGTATTTTAGTTATTTCTTTTTCAAAAACTTCAAAATCATTTGAATTTGTGTAAACATCCCCTATTCTACCCATACCCTGTTCATGGAGTTTCTCATCATCAAAACCACAATCTCTGTAGTGATGTCCTCCGAAGGATTCTAATAAATCATGGGTGATGTTAGCGCCACTGGTTATTAAAACATCTATAACTCCATCTTTGATCAATTTAGAAATGATATTTCGCATTCCTCCGGGTACCATAGGACCAGCTACACTAAGAAATATCTTCATTTCAGGGTCTTTTATCATCTTAGCCAGTAGTTTGGTGGCTCGAAATGTTCTACCTGCCCCAAGAACTCCAGCTTCACCTAACTGGTTAATTAATTCTAATATTTTCATATTAGGGGTTATATTGATATGATTTACTTTCAGAGTTTCACTTCCTGATAATATTGGGAAAAATGGAGTTTAATAATTAATATATTAATCTTAATCAAGAATATTATTCAAACTTTATAAAAAAAGCATGATTGTTTTTATATAACTGTTATTTTATTTAATACTATAAAAATAATTAGATACGATATAAAAATTATTGTTTTAAATTTATTTATGAGGATATACAATCCAATGTTTTATTTTAGTCCTGCGATTTTGTCTAAAAGATCAGTTCTGGTAACAATTCCCTGTGGATGCTCGTCTATATCTACTACAATTAATCTACCAATCTTTTGTTTATTCATTATTTCAATGGCGTCAGATATCATCACTTCTTCGTCTACGGTTATAATGTTTTTGGACATTACATTTTCTACTCTGGAATTTTCTTTACCTTCTGCTAATGAAAGGGTGATATCACTTAAAGTTAAAATTCCAGCAATTTTTCCCTCTTTTAGAACAGGTGCCCCTTCAATTCCCATGTTTGAAAGTTTTTTTGCAGCACTTTTAATAGTTAAATCATAATTTAAGGTTATTAAATCTTGAGTAGCCACATCCATCACAGTTTTCTTAGGTATGCTCCTAATTGCGGTGGTATCTAGAAGTAAAATGTTATCCATATCATCTCGACCAACAACTACTCCATTTAAAACTAATTTATTCACAGGGGTGGGACCTACTCTAATTCGATCGCCTAAATCTAATTGTTTTATATTTCCCACGGCCTTTATCGCGGCTTCACATTCTCCGGGATGGGGGATACTGGTAAACTCAATTTTAGCTACTGAAACATCATCTAATTTAACCCCTTCTTTATAAATATGAACCAATGCTTCGTTATCCGTTGCAGAAATATTGAGAGTGTGGTATGCTTCAATGGTTGGTTTATAACCACCTCTCGGTCCGGGAACACCTTTTACTAATCCTAAACTACGCAGAGACTGCATCTGATTACGTATAGTACCGGGGTTTCTATTCATTATTTCAGCAATTTCTTCACCTTTTATGGATTTACCCTGGGAATTACGATACAGATTTATTAAACTTTGCAATATCTCCTTTTGAACGGATGTTAGCATGGTAGTCACCTGGCTTTTAATTTGATAAGTATAATCTTTTAATAAGTATTGATATATTGTATTTCATAAATCAATTTATTGTGAATAATAATTATAATTATTTCTCATTATTATATAAAATGTTGGTATATGATTTTTTTTAAAATGGATTTTCATTAGTATTAAACTTTCATGATATTATTTTTCATATCATGATGAATATTTGCCCAATAAAAACTCTTTTTTGAAGAGATATAAGTTATTTGTCGGGATATTATAAAATTAGAGTGTTTATAGATACTTATTTTTCAAAATTTTTAAAAATCAGATTAATGGTGTTAATTAAAAAATTAACAGATATTTTTACTAAAACGAGTAAAAAATGAACAATATATTAAGGTATTTATATAATAAATATATAAATTGGTTTTATGAATATTCGTAGAATTGACATCTTTTCTCCATTAATTATAATTTTTGTAATATTGGCATTCCTTGCACTGGCGGTAGTTGGAATTGAATTCAGAATGCGTGGATTGAAACCAGTGCTATCCTTAACTTATGTATACATATTTTTTGGTATCCTAAGTTTTATTATCGGTTTTTTTATTGCAAAACTTATTGAAAAAAGGATAAGTAAAAATTATGATATTAAAAATAACATAAGATCTTTTTTTGATGTAATCTCTGATAATAATCATTTTACTGAAAAACTCATGCTTATAATTGTTTTTCTGGCTCTTTTATTACAGATAGTGAATTTATATTTTATGAATGAGATTCCTCTTTTCAGCGGTCTTTTAAAAGCTAAAGCATTTAATTCTTTAACAATCATCTCGTATATTATATTTTTGCCAGCCATTAACTTTTTAATTGCAAAATTTTACAGGAAAAGGTATTTTTTAATAGTATTTTTTGGGGCTATTTTATTTGCAGCCACTGGATACAGAGCCACCACACTTGCTATTGTCATAAGTATTCTAATTACTACTTTTTATACTAATGGCCGCAGGTTTAGATATTTCTTAATTTTAACTCCCATAATTCTAATTTTAGGCCTTATAATTGGTTATATTGCTTGTTTGTCTATAGAATGGCAGCAATGGGATGTAAATCCTCTTAGTCTTGTTTTCATAAGAGCAGGTTATACTCTTACTGTGTTGGATTACATTGTGCGTATGCAAAATCCAAATCCTGGACTTTTAACATATTATATAATCACTGGTTTTTTTAAATCTGTAGACCCTCGATTAGTTTTAGGTCAAATTGTTTTTCAAAAAGATATGTCTATCACGGCAACAATGTTTGGCCCAGCTGTTCTAGAATTGGGGTTCATTGGTGTAGGATTACAAATGTTTTTCCTGGGCATTGTATTGGAATTACTTCACTTTATCCAAAAAATTAAAGATGGTCTGTACACTGCATTTTACTCCATAGGATTATCTTATACTATTGTCTGGGTAGAAACTAGTCCTGCAGATCTTGCTGTGTGGATTTATTATCTGTTGGCTATAGTATTGATTTTAAATTGTTATTTAGCACTAAAGAAGGGAAATAAACTACTTAACAATGATAAAAATTAATTTTGATAATATCTTGGTTTAAAAATACAATTTTTTTTTAAAAGAGAATTAAATAACCATTAATTAAGTAATACTTAATTGATTATCAGTATATCACTTCTGTGCTTTTGTGCATTTAAGGTTTCTTTTTATATTTCACTACCTATTAGTATAATATTGATGAGATGCATTGGGTTTTGACATACCTTCATAGGGATCATGGATTTGATCACCTCCGTATTTAATATTCATCTCATCATTATTTTTATTTTTATTTAAGGCGGACTTAAAATCTAATAATTATTTATAGGAAATAACTAGTGTCTTTATTAGTTTAATGAATCATTTTAAAAAAAAATTAAGGTCCTCATCCTGATTAAAATAAATTAACCAGGATGTTTTCTGGGACCGTTTTGACATGGAGGCGTCAAATTTATTTTTAATTGTATGTTAAATTGGTAAAATATCTTTTTTATAGGTTTCATTGATCACTTCAGCTAATCCTACATACATCGCAGCAGCTCCTGTAAAAATACCTTCATATCCTGCGATTATAGTTATGGCTTTAATTCCAGTTATATCTCCCAGAGCTAATAGGAAGAACAGAATAGCTAAAGAGATAAATATTACTTGTAAACCTCTATTTAACTTCAGGGTTGCAATGAACATTACTAATGTGAAAACACCCCACATAAATAGATAAGCTGCCATAGATGTTGCATCAGCTGCCTGCAATGCGGATGTTCCTCCTGTATTGAAAAATGTCACCTGTGGTAAAACCAGCAGTAAAACTAGAGACCACCAGAATAATCCGTAGGAACCAAAGGCGACTGTTGCAAATGTATTTCCTTTTTTATATTCCATTGCACAAGCCATAATCTGGGCTATTCCACCGTAAGCAAATCCCATGGCCAGTATCATACTGTTTATAGGGAAGAATCCGGCATTATGTATGTTAAGAAGCACTGTTGTAATTCCGAACCCTAAAAGACCGAGTGGAGCAGGGTTTGCGGTCATGTCCTTTAGGGATATGGCTTTTTCATTTTCGGTAGGCATTTAATCACCTGATTTATCAATTATCATTCTAAATCTTTAATTTTCTATCTTTATCTTTTTAAATTTTCTTAATTTCAATCAATTACTCTTCTAAAGTTGATGTATCACCAAGATCGTCTCCTTCTTCCTGAGCCCGGAGTATTCGGCGCATAATTTTCCCACTTCTAGTTTTTGGTAATTTTTCCACCTGTTCAATCTCTCCTAAAACTGCAACCGGACCCAACTCATAGCGTACATGTTTTTTAAGATCTTCTATTAAGGCAGTATTCATTTTATAGCCTTCTTTAAGAATTAAAAATGCTTTTATCACCTGACCTTTTATTGGGTCGGATTTACCAATTACTGCTGCTTCTGCAACTGCAGAATGGGCTACAAATGCTGATTCAACTTCAGAAGTACCTACTCTATGTCCGGCAATTTTTAATACATCATCAGAACGCCCTTGTATCCAGAGATATCCATCTTCGTCTTTTCGAGCTACGTCTCCTGCTCGATAAACACCACCAGGTAAACTTTTCCAGTAAACATCAAGGAATCTTTCTTCATCTTCGTATAATGTTCTAAACATTGCAGGCCATGGTTTTTTTATTATCAAATATCCTCCTTTTCCTAGAGGAACTTGGTTTCCATTTTCGTCAATGATCTCAGCATCAATACCGGGCAGAGGTCGAGTTGCAGATCCGGGTTTTAAGGGAGCCACAGGCAGTGGTGCAATCATATGCATTCCTGTTTCTGTCTGCCACCATGTGTCCATTATCGGAGTTTTTTCTTTTCCCACGTTTTTATAGTACCACATCCATGCTTCAGGGTTAATTGGTTCTCCAACACTCCCCAGAATCTTCAATGAGGATAAATTATAAATATTGGGGTATTTGTTTCCAAATCTCATTAAATGCCGTATTGCAGTCGGTGCGGTGTAAAATTTGGTTACACCATATTTTTCAACAATTCTCCACCATATTCCCGGATCGGGATAGTCCGGTGCTCCTTCATATACTAATGTTGTTGTACCTAATAATAATGGTCCATAGATAACGTAGCTGTGTCCTGTTATCCAACCAATATCTCCAGTGCACCACCATAAATCTCCGTTATGCACATCAAATACATTTCTTAATGTAGTAGCCACACCCACCATGTATCCGCCTGTTGTGTGAAGAACTCCTTTAGGTTTACCAGTACTTCCAGAAGTATAAAGGATGAATAATGGGTCTTCGGCATCCATTTTTTCGGGAGCACATTCGTCAGATTCGCCTTCTATTAATCTTTCGTAAAATATTTCTCTTCCACTTAAATCAGAAATTTCGATTGCTTGACCAGTATGATTTACCACTACAATTGTTTCTATAGTGGGACATTGCAGTATTGCTTCATCAGCAATTTTTTTAAGGTCAATGATTTTTCCCCTTCTATATGTTCCATCGGCTGTAATTAAAACTTTGGCACGTGCGTCATTCATTCTTTCTACAAAAGCACCAACACTAAGGCCTGAATAAACCACACTGTGAATGGCGCCTATTTTTGTACATGCCAGAAGGGAAATTAAAAGTTCAGGGCACATGGGCAAATATGTTGAAACAGTGTCTCCTTTTTTTATACCTAAATTTTTCAAAGCATTTGCCATTTTATTTACTTCTCTATAAAGTTCATAATAGGTTAGTTTCTTTTCTTCTCCCCTTTCATTTACGTATAAAATTGCCACCTGGTTTCTTTTGTCCGTTGAGATCCATCGATCCACTGCATTATAGGCTAAATTTATTTTTCCATTCACAAACCATTTGTAGAATGGTTTGTTACTTTCATCCAGGACTTTATCCCATTTTTCAAACCATTCAAATTGTTCTGCTTTTTCGGACCAGTATTTTTCCAGGTCTTTTCCTTTTTCCAGCTCCGCCTCCCAGTTTTTAACATGTGCGTCTTCTACTAACTGGTAGTTAGGTTTGAAAACTCTTTTTTCATCCATGAGGACAGAGGTATCTCTTAGCATTTTTTATACCGCCCTAATTTTTTTAGTGATATTAACTAAGTTAAAATTACTATATATATTTTGCTATAATTAATCATGATAAATATAATTAATCATTATAAATCCTAAGTTTATTTAAATTTATAATATTTGAAAAAAGCGAAAATAGTTTTTGATTATTAATTAGTTAAAAAAAAATTAGTCAAATTAAAAAAGAGAATTATAAAGAACTTTAAATGATTAAGTTCTCTACATCATTGGGGGCATTCCACCAGGCATTCCACCAGGCATACCGCCAGGCATTCCACCCATATCGTCACTGCCTGTTGCTTCTAAAGCACCACTGGCAGCAATCATATCATCTATTCTCAGAATCATTTCTGCAGCTTCAGCAGCCGACTGGATAGCTTGTTTTTTAACTCTTTCAGGTTCAACAACACCAGAGTCTCTCATATCCAGTACTTCACCTTTAAATACATCTAATCCCATGTAAGGTGATGTTTCGTGAGCAGCTCTTAGGTCGACAATAGCATCGATGCTGTCTAATCCTGCATTTTCAGCAAGAGTTTTAGGGACAATTTCTAATGCTTCTGAAAAAGCAGCAACAGCTAATTGTTCTCTTCCGCTGATAGAGTCAGCATAATCTCTGAGTCCTTTAGCAATTTCTATTTCTGGGGCTCCTCCACCAATAACTACTTTTTTATCTTCCAAAGTAGCAGCTACTACACCTATTGCATCTTCTAATGCCCTTTCTACTTCTTCAGCAACATGTCGGGTACTACCTCGTAGAATTATGGAAACGGCTTTCGGATCTTTACATTCTTCAACAAAGGTCAGTACTTCGTCAAATATTTTTTTTTCATATATGGATCCTGCTTCTCCCAGGTCTTCAGTAGTTAAATCATCAATATTGGTGACAAGTTGGGCTCCAGTAGCTTTTCCAAGTCGGGTCATGTCGGATTTTTTAGCCCTTTTAATTGCAAAGATTCCAGCACGGGATAGGTAGTGCAATGCTAAATCATCAATACCTTTTTGACAAATCAAAACATTTGCGCCAGATGCAACGATTTTATCAACCATGTCTTTGATCATCTGTTCTTCATTGTCTAAGAAAGCCTGCATTTGAGCAGGATCAGTCAATTTGATTTTAGCATCAGTTTCTAGATCTTTAACTTCAATTGGGTATTTTAAAAGAGCGATTTTAGCGTTTTCTATCTTTTTAGGCATAGAATTGTCTGCTCTGGATTTGTCAACAACAACACCATTAACTATTTTAGATTCATTTACAGTTGCGCCCTGGATTCTTTGGATGTTGATATTATCTTTTTCAACTACTCCATCTTCTTCAACCTGCATAACAGATTCAACAATGAGTTCTGCTAAAGATTCTTTGGCCTTTTCTGATCCTTTACCAGTCATAGCAGTCATGGCAACTTTTAAAAGAGTCTCTTTATCAGAAGCGTCAATGGTAATTCCCTCTAAAATTTCCTGAGCTTTTAATGCTGCTTGTCTGTAACCCATCGCAATGATGGTTGGGTGCACATCTAATTCTAATAAATCTTCAGCTTTTTTGAGTAGTTCTCCTGCAATAATGACTGCAGTGGTAGTTCCGTCCCCCACTTCATCTTCCTGGGTTTTGGCTACTTCTACTAACATCTTTGCAGCAGGGTGAGCAATATCCATTTCTCTTAGGATGGTAACTCCGTCATTGGTTACAACTATATCTCCTAAAGAATCGACTAACATTTTGTCCATTCCTTTAGGACCTAATGTCGTCCTGATTGTCTCTGCTAAGATTTTTCCAGCTAATATGTTTAATCTTTGAGCATCTCGACCCATAAATCGGTCGGTTCCTTCTGGTAATATTAAAATTTGTTGGCCTTGTCCGCCTAATTGTGCCATATAATCACCTCATATACCTAATATTTATCTATGTATTTTATCGATGGGTTAGAGGTTCTATAAATAGTTTATTATAACTTTTTTTAATTAATCTGGATGTTAAATTTTCATATTGTCAAAAAGATTTTATTATAATTAATTTATAGTTGCAAACTAATTACCCCGAAACCATTTTAAATTGTTTAGAGAATTATTAAAGAGCATTATAGGTAATGACCTGGTTTTTAAATAAAATTAAATAATAATAAATAGTTAGTTTGAAAGCTTTTTAGATCTAGTACTGTCTTGTGGAAATACTTTAGGCACAAAAGTCTGACAGAAATCAGGGGTTACTCTCTGCATTTCTAGTTCCATTTTTTCAACAATTTCTTCTTCCAGTTCCGGGCTCTTTGTTGTGGATATAGAAAATGAATCATCACCAATCTTTAATTCAATTAGTTCATTACCCATAGAAATTTCAAATTCTACCTCTTGATTATTCTGCATGGAATTAATCACATCGTCAAAGATTTCATCAGATAATTTCAGTAATTTCCGACCTTCAGGATGATAAGTATTATTTGGCGTGGTTATTTGCTTAATACGAACTGGTGCGCATCCTTCAGTTTTAATTGTTTTTCTGATCGGCCAGAAAAGCCCTAAAACTAATTTCTTTTTACTTTTTAAATCATTATCAATTTGTATTGATTTCATAAAATCCCTCCTTTTCAACCCCACTTGAAATCAAAAATTCAAAAAAATGATTTTTTAAGAGATTAATCTCTCTTAAAATTTTTTTATAGTTTTTAGATATCTTTTATTTTTTGAGCAATTGTTTTACCAACCTCATAGCATTTATCTAAATCATCATTTCCTGGAACAAAATTGCTATCAATGGTTTCTAATACTTCAAAACCACATTTGCTTAGTTCTTCAGATAATTTTCGGGTAGCACCCCCACCCCAACCTTTTGAACCAAATGCAACAGATAATCGTTTAAATCCAGTTCTATCAAAACTTAACCCGCTCAAGTAATACATAATATCTCCTAAACTTGGGAAAGGTCCGTTAAATATCGTAGGACTTCCAAATAGCACGGCTTTACTATCTAGAATATCCTTAACAATTTCACTACGTTCGTCCTGGTGTAAAAAGTACATTACCACTTCCACATCTTCAGACATGACTCCTTCAGCTATGGCATGGGACATTTTTTGGGTAGATGAATGCATGGTGTCATATATAATTGTGACTTTATCCTTACATTTTCCAGTAGCCCAATCAGTATAAGCACCGATAATTTTCATAGGATCCGTCCATATCTGCCCATGAGATGGTGCTATGATTTTTATTTTATCTAAAAGATCGAGCTCTTTGACTTCTGCAAACTTACGAAGTACTAATGGAGATAATGGTGTAACTAAATTAGCAAAAAACTTTTGAGCAGCTTCCATTAAAATATTTTCAGGAATTTCATTGTCAAATCGTTCACTTAAACACAAATGCTGTCCGAAAGCGTCATTGGAAAACAGGATTCCGTCTTCTACAAGCAAGGTGAACATGCTATCTGGCCAGTGAATCATAGGCGCTTCCAGAAAAACCATTTGTTTACTGCCTAAATCGATATAATCTCCAGTTTTCACGGTTTTCATTGAGATCTCTTTTAAGAAATTGTAATGTTCTTTTAGACCACTTGCTGCTTTATCAGTACAGTATATGGCGGCGTCAGGGAATTTTTTATGAATATCAAAGAGAGTTCCGCTGTGGTCTTTTTCAATGTGATTTTGTATGATCACATCGATTTTAACATCCTTACCTTCTTTTTCAAAAGCATTTTCAATTCTTCCCCACATTTGTGGGAAAGTTCCAGGGTAACCATTATCAATTAAAGCCACCTTTTCTTCACCAAAAACGAGATAAGTATTATATGTAGTTCCAGTTAAAGTGTAGCCGTGATAACTCCTAATATCCCAGTCTAATACACCTACCCAGTAAACTCCATTTGAAATCTTTTTTGCATCTGCTTTCATTTTCACACCTGTTAGTTGGAATGGATTCTATTTGTTTTAATTATATATGTCTACTCCAATTTATTATATTATTCGAAACTATTCTGTAGTAAGATTCTTTATTAATATCATTAATTAATCAGATTATAATCAGTATTTAGAAGCAAACTTTAGATAGAATTATATCACAACTCATAAATTTACAAATAACTGAAACTTTAGGTGCATGAAATATGGACTTATTTATCAAAGAAACAGGAGATCGAAATAAGCAATCTATTGTATTTTTACATGGTGGTGCACTAGCGGGATGGATGTGGAATGAACAACTGAAGTATTTTAAGGATTACCACTGCATAGTACCTGATCTTCAGGAACATGGGAAAAGTAAGGATGTCGGACAGTTCACAATAGACAATGCCGCGGCTAAAGTTTTAAATCTAATTGAAAAGAAGTCTAATAACAAAAAAGCCCACTTAGTGGGAATATCCTTGGGTGCACAGGTTGCACTACAAATGTTGAGTAAATCCCCGGAACTTGTGGATCATGTAGTACTCAGTGGAACATTAATTCGACAAATTCCTCAAAATGAGTTTATTTTGAATTTAATAAATCATATTACTAAAATTTACATGCCGATTAAAGACACTGATTTTTTAATAAAAGCCAATATCAGGAGTTATAATATTCCAAAAACGTATTTTGAATATTTGAAAGAATCAACTGAAGTGATTAAAAAAGATTCTTTAAGTAGAATAATCCATGAAAATATGTTTTTCAAGATTCCAGATGGCTTAAAAAAATCAAATAATCCAGTTCTTGTTTTGGCCGGTGCAAAAGAATATGAGATTATCAAAAAATCTGTTTGGGATTTAACAAAAGTTCTAAGTAAGTCAAAAGGATATATAGCTCCAGAAATGGTACATACATGGAACCTGGCAGCACCTGATTTTTTCAATGAAGTTGTGAAGGCGTGGATAACTGATGATGTCTTATCAGATAGTCTTATTCCAATTGATGAATATTAAACTAAAACTCATTTTTTTTGAATTTTTTATTTTTTAAGGATATTAAAAAATATTTTGCAATTTGAGAATTAAATTTTAGTTTTAAGTTTATTAAGGCTTAGTGGATTAGGGATATAATATTCTATTAATAATTTAAGGGCCACAGTATCTATTAGTGCAATACATTCAATTGTTTCCATAGCAGAATAATTAAATCATAGAGTCACAAGGTATTAACATTAGAATGACTAATAACTAATTTTTAATAAAAGTTTTTATATAAATAATCTTGTTATAGAATTTTTAAAAATAAATTCAAAATCGTGTCTTTTAGGGGTTTTATTTGTATTGATTATGCTCTAAAAAACAGATATAACATGTAAAAATAGAATATAGGGGTTATTAATAAAAAGAGTGTGAAAACATGGATGAAAAAAGTAAAAAAAATGCTAGCAGGAGCATGACGAATAGAGATTGGTGGCCAAACCAATTAAATCTTGATATCCTGCGTCAGCATTCCTCAAAATCTGATCCAGTGGACGAGAATTTCAAATATGCTGAAGAATTCAAGAGCCTGGATTTAGATGCTTTAAAAAAAGACCTCAATGAACTTATGACGAAGTCTCAGGATTGGTGGCCTGCTGATTTTGGTCATTATGGGCCTTTATTCATTCGCATGGCATGGCACAGTGCGGGAACATATAGGACTGGTGACGGCCGAGGGGGAGGAGGACATGGCAGCCAACGATTTGCACCTTTAAATAGCTGGCCTGACAATGCCAATCTCGACAAGGCACGTCGATTGCTCTGGCCTATAAAACAGAAGTATGGTCAAAAAATTTCCTGGGCTGACCTGATGATTATCGCAGGTAATGTTGCCTTAGAATCCATGGGTTTTCAGACTTTTGGTTTTGGTGGAGGGCGTGAAGATATTTGGGAACCCGAAAAAGATATATATTGGGGTTCTGAAAGAGAGTGGCTTTCAGATGAGCGTCACAGTGAGGATAGGGAACTTGAAAATCCCCTTGCTGCTCTTGAGATGGGTTTGATTTATGTCAATCCGGAAGGGCCTAATGGTAAGCCAGATCCCATTGCTGCTGCTAGGGATATTCGAGAGAGTTTTGCTCGTATGGCTATGAACGATGAAGAGACAGTAGCTCTCATAGCGGGAGGTCATGCTTTTGGTAAAACTCACGGCGCTGGTGATCCTGCATTGGTTGGCCCTGAGCCAGAAACTGCTCCAATTGAGCAGCAGGGTTTGGGTTGGAAGTGCAGCTTAGGTACTGGAAAAGGTAACGATACGATTACCGGAGGCCCTGAAGTGATATGGACTAATACTCCTACGAAGTGGGACAACAACTTTCTGCGAATATTATTCGAATTTGAATGGGAACTGACTAAGAGTCCTGCAGGTGCATACCAATGGAAACCAAAAGATGATGCAGGAGCTGGTACTGTACCCGACCCACATGATTCCTCAAAACGCCGCACACCAGGTATGTTAACCACGGACCTTTCTTTAAGATTCGATCCTATCTACGAAAAGATTTCAAGACATTTTTATGAAAACCCAGACCAGCTTGAAGATGCATTTGCTCGGGCTTGGTTTAAGTTAACCCATCGTGATATGGGTCCTCGAACGCGATATCTCGGTACGGAGGTACCTGAAGAGGATCTTATCTGGCAGGACCCTATTCCTGAGGTTAATCACCAACTCATAGATGAAGAAGACATTGCTGTCCTTAAGAGCAGAATATTAAATTCGGGGGTTTCAGTTTCAGAGATGGTTTCGACTGCTTGGGCATCAGCATCCACTTTCCGAGGTTCAGACAACCGAGGTGGTGCCAATGGTGCTCGCATAAGGCTGGCCCCGCAGAAAGATTGGGAAGTAAACCAGCCAGAACAGCTAACTAAAGTACTTGATATGCTTGAAGAGATCCATGACGAATTTAATAATGCCCAATCAGGCGATAAGAAGGTATCTATGGCGGATATGATCGTTTTGGCTGGTTGTGCTGGTGTTGAGCAAGCTGCGAAAAATGCAGGATATGATTTAAAGGTGCCTTTCATCCCGGGACGTATGGATGCTCTAGAAGAGCAAACTGATGTAAAATCTTTCGCAGTACTCGAACCAGTAGCTGATGGGTTCCGTAACTATCAAAAGATTCAAATTGAAGTTAAGCCTGAAGAGCTGCTAGTGGATAAAGCTCAATTGTTAACATTGACTGTTCCAGAGATGACAGTTCTCATTGGAGGTTTGCGTGTTCTAGGGGTTAACTTTGGAGGATCTCAAAATGGTGTCTTCACTAAAAGGATTGAGAGCCTTACTAATGATTTCTTTGTGAATTTGCTTGATATGAAAACGGAATGGAAGGTGTCTTCAGAAGATGATAATATGTTTGAGGGGTATGACAGAGCAACGGGTGAATTCAAGTGGACTGGTACGAGAGTTGATCTCATATTTGGTTCAAACTCTGAACTCAGGGCATTAGCTGAATTTTATGCCTGTGATGATTCTCAAAATAAGTTCATGCACGATTTTATAAAGGCATGGGACAAGGTCATGAACCTTGACCGGTTTGATCTGACCTTATCCTAAACGATATTTAAATCATATCGTTTGCTCTACATGTTATATTGGGATAAATCAATTATACTTTCTTTTTTTTTAAATATATTATATTTATCAGTCCTGTTTGAATTATTATAATAAAATAATTATGGGTTTTAATTGTTAAGATTACCAAAACTCAAGTATTTTTTAATACTTTGAAATTGAAATAATGATTATTGATTTTAATACAATCTTTAAGATACAAAAAAATAAGTCCTCAATACTTATGGAAGATAGCAAACCAATGTAATTTTGAATTACTGTCATAAATTAAAAAGAGAAAAAAAAGGTAGGGTGCTGTATAATGGTACGAAATAAATTGAAAATAGGTTTTATTGGATATGGCAGTATGGGTAGTATGATAATCAATGGCTTATTAAAATCCAATGCATTGTGTCCCGATCGTATAATAATATCAACCCGTACTCGGGAAAAATTAATCGATTTAAAAAGAGAGTATCCTGAAATTGAAATAGCGGATAATAATAGATCGTTAGCAGAAAAAATAGATAAAATTTTTTTATTTGTAACAACTGGTGAAGTGATAAATGTAATTGAAGAAATTAAAGAATCACTATCTAAAGATGTTCATATTATACATATTTCTGCTGGTATGGATATGAGTACATTTTCTACTGTATTCCATGGTAAAGTTACTCAGATTATCCCCAGCTTAACTTCTGCAGCATTTGAAGGAGTTTCATTATTATTACATAATCAAGAAGTTTCAGAATCTGAAAAAAAATATTTAGAAGAATTATTTGAGAACATAAGCATTGTAAAGACAGTTCAAGAAAGTGATTTAAGAATTGGAACAGATCTCACTAGCTGTGCTCCTGCATTCTGGGCATTTTTGGCCATGAAATTCGCGGACATAGGGGCGGAGAAAAGCGGAATTCCTAAAAAAGATGCCCGTGATATGGTTATCCAAACTTTATATGGCACAGCTAAACTCATGGCCAATGAAGATTGGGATCCGGATGAAATAATTTCTAGAGTAGCAACTCCTGGCGGAATAACTGAAGAAGGGTTGAAGATATTGGATGAAGATATTGGCCCTGTTTTTAACAGATTATTCCATGCAACATCATCTAAAATTAATACAGTACGAAATGGATTAAAATAATAAATAACATATGTAATTAATGAACTATTTCGTATTCAAATTCCCAGAATGGTTTTCCTTCGGATTTTATTTTTTCAAGGTGCTCTATTTCATGGGATACTCCGTAAGCACTGGGACCTGTAAATTTTAAGGGATTATTGATTTTTTTTAATCTAATTTTAAGGTCGAGGGGATTAAGAGTTGCTTCTAATATGAAGTCCCCCTTTACTAATACTTCATATGGTCTTTTCACTAGCTCTCTTTCATTTTTGGTACTACATTTTTCTAAGCGGTAAACAACACCTTCTTCTTTAATCACCTGTGGATTTAAAAATAAGTAAACTTTCTCTAAAGTATAACCCTCTTTAGTATTTTCATTATATTGAGTAATCTTTTCTTTAATAGCCATGGTTTTGCGGGAATTTTTACTTAAACTCCAGTCGCCGCCGAATCTAATTGAGAAAATTAAAGGTAAAAAGGCATCATCAGGGATCTGAAGATTTTTTATGACCTCTTTTTCTTTTAAACTAAATTTCAATAATTTTTTTAGCTCTTCATATTCCAAAATATCACCAAAAACATCATGCTAAAATTAATTCTTTTAAATCTGGTTAATTATAAAAAAAATAAATAAAAGAGGGGATTAATTATTTTGCATTAAAATCAGCAATAGATTTCTCCACAACATCAATTATAGCCTCAGATAGTTTACCGTATTTCTCATCAATTACCAGAGGTATGTTATCGCAGTAAACAACTTCCATGCCTGCTTTTAATGCATCTTTTGTTGCCACATCTACTGCAGCAGCTTTAAGCTCTGTGAGCATTACATCGGATTTATCCATGTATTTTTCAATATCTTTCTGCAATAAAGGTCGGTTAGATAAGTGGGGAGTAGTTCCAACAACTTTACATTTATATTGATCTTCGAGGTGATCTACTAAAACATCTTTAATTGATTCTGGTGCGGTAGTAGCAAATAAGACATTTTTTCCATTAATGTTTTCTAAAGGTTTAGGGCGGAAAACTGTGGGGATAACTTTTGCTTCTGGATTAATTTCATTAACAAACTTTTCAATTTCTTCAACTTTCTCAGCACTGGACATGGGTTCTTCGCACATGGTGAGGATTACTAAATCGGCTAAATTAATACGATAAGGCCCAAAAAAGTTTTTAATGTTGATTATAGGTTGATTTGCACCTATAAGAACTATGTGTTTGTTTGTTTTTATAGGGGGGATGGCTGCCCCGCTTCCTTCCATTATCACAAAGTCGGCGTCAACGTCATTGGCAAGCTTAGCTCCTTTTTTCATGTTGGTGATAAAAACATCTCCTACCATCCCACCTCCACATCTTCTACAACCTATGGTTAGTGTACGGCTCATTAATGCATCTTCCCAGTGATCTGATGCCGCGTGGACTCCTTTATCTGATTGTTCCATCAAAAATTGAGGGGTGATTTCTAACTGATCTCCTCGAACTATTTCTGGTTCTTCAGGTCCTCCTCGACCCATAGCAACTACGCAGGGATTATATTTATTTTCATGAATTAAACGCGCAGCATATGCAGAAACAGCTGTTTTACCTATTCTTTTTCCAGTACCTAAAATTTTTAATGATGGTTTTTTAAGTACATTATATTCTGTCAAAGGTTTGAATTCAAAATCAGGGCCTTCATAAGGAATTCCTAACTTTAAAACTTCAGAAGCTATTTTAAATCTTTTAGAATAATCAAGAACGGGTTCATCACTTAAATCCATAACCACATCTGCTTGGTATTGGTTCACCATTTCCACAATTAATTGGTACGGGATTTCATCGGTGTGCGGTCCAAAATGAACAGGCCTACCCATCATTTCTTCATATTCTTTTTCAGAACCCGATCTGAGTTTTTCTGTTCCTCCAATAAAAACCATGGCTACAACATCTATATGTTCAAGACTATCCAACATTTCAATAGCGGATTTAGTCACTGGCAAGTAATGTTCCCCATCTACTAAACAAACCATTTTTCTCATACTTTTCATAGAAAACACCTTAATGAAAATAAGATTGACTAATTTAATCTGTTAAGGATTAATTAATCATATTAATAAAATAATTATCTTTTTAAAATTATTAAAGTTTTACTATTAATCGCCAAAAAGAATATTTAAAAATAAAGATGATTTAAAAAAATCAGATTAAATAGTGAATTTATTAAAAATAAGGTTATATTGGGTATTTCATTATAAAGATATATACTTAAAATTTAATTATTTTTTTATATGGATGAAATGTTTATTAATTTCAGATAATATCTATTATTTGGCTTCTAGTTGGAGATCAACTTTTATTAATTCTTTTCTAGATCTTTTTGCCAGCTCTGATAACCCATTCACAACATTAGTTGGTAAAGTCCCATTATTTTCCTTGGCAATGATTTCAGAAATTGCACTTGAAAGCACAAAAATTGCATATTTATGCTCGGCTTTAGTTCTATGGATGTGGTGAGGGCTAATATTAAGTGAGATATAATCTTCGCATTCACTTTTTATTTCGTAGCCGTTTTCTAAATATTTTAAAACATATACTAAAAATTGATGGAGTTGTATCATTTCATCCTTATACATGGGTACCAACCTCAAATCTCCTAACTAATAGTCATTATTGCATCTTATATAAATCTGACGCAAAAGCACGAATTCACTAAATAAAAATAACTGTTTAAGTTTCACATCAGCTATATTTTATATCTTAGACTTATATTCAATTATGGATACTTGATAAGATAAGCTTTTCTTTACTAAATATCTCTGAATTCATAATAATGATGTCAGTTAATACTTCACTAAAATAAAGTTAGCTACACTTTATTATAATTTAAATTTTAACATTTAATATTTATTTATACTCTTCAATTATTTAATTACATTAAGAACTCTATTAAATTTAATGATAAGTTATTTGAACAATTAACACATGCTATTTTATAGAGGCACTACTTAATAATTACTTGCAGATGGGTTATTTTAAAGTTAATATACTAGTAATTACACATTTAAATTTCCTTATTGAAAATAATAAATCGTATTGTTTTACTAATTTTATTTAATTAATTTATTAGTGTATAAAATTAATTGAAACAGTATTGATTAGTGTTTGATTTAATAATAAAAAATCTAATTATATATGCTATGATATAATTAATGCATTGAATAATAATTATTACTGTGATATGATGGAAATCGTAGAATATAAAGACCAGGAAATTGTTGAACTGATCAAAAGATCTCAAACTGATGTTGATGATGTTTTAATTACAGTTCAGTCCATTATTAACGATGTTAAATTAAATGGGGATAATGCTTTAAAAGAATACACGGCGAAATTCGATGGCGTTAATCTCGAAAATTTCAAAGTTACTTCTGATGAAATTGAAAAAAGCTATAATAACTTGGAAGCCGGGATAGTTAATTCATTAAAAAAAGCAGCTTCCAACATTGAAAAATTTCATAAATTACAACTCCCTAATGAATGGTTCCAAAATATTGCTCCTGGAATTGATGCAGGTCAAATTATAAGGCCTATAGAGAGTGTGGGTTGTTATATTCCCGGAGGTAGAGCAGTCTATCCTTCTACTATTCTCATGACAGCTATACCTGCAAAAATTGCAGGGGTTGAAAAAATTGTATGCTGTACTCCCCCTCAAAAAGATGCTAAAATTGCCGATGCTATTTTGGTTGCTGCAGATATAGCTGGTGCAGATGAAGTTTATAAAGTGGGTGGTGCACAAGCTATCGCAGCGATGGCATATGGTACCGATAGCATTAAAACTGTAAACAAAATTGTGGGTCCGGGTAATATTTTTGTAACTGCTGCTAAAAAATTGGTTTTTGGAGAAGTGGATATTGATTTTCCGGCAGGCCCATCTGAAGTTTTAATATTAGCAGATGAAACAGCTAATGCAGATTACATTGCTTTTGATATTCTTGCCCAAGCAGAGCATGATCCCAATGCTTCCTGTTTTTTAGTAACAACTTCTGAGTCTTTAGCCCGAGATGTTCAAAGTATTGTCCAAGAAAACATTAAATATATGGAAAGAAGCAATATCATAAAAGAATCTCTTGAAAAATATGGGAAAATTGTTATAACAAAATCTGAGAATGAAGCAATATATTTTGCAAACCAATATGCTGCTGAACACTTGATTATAATGACCAAAAATCCTGAAAATACATTAAAATATATTAAAAATGCAGGTTCCATATTTTTAGGTGAGTTGACTCCTGTCGCTGCTGGAGATTATGGTTCCGGTACAAACCATGTTCTGCCAACTGCAGGATGTGCTAAAATGTATTCTGGGCTTTCTACTGAATCTTTTTTAAAGAAACCAACAGTACAAAAATTATCTGTTGATGGATTAGAATATTTAAAAGATGTGGTTGTTCCTTTAGCAGAATATGAAGGTTTATTTGCTCACTCAGAGTCATTTAAAAAGAGATTAAATAAATAATATTATTAATATTATAATATAAGACCTATTGTTTATTATAATTCGAATGATTATTCGATTAAAATTGATCATTAATATTAAAAATTTGAGGTGATAAAATGATAAGTTCATTAGGTGATTTAAGAAGAACTCATTATTCAAAAGAAGTTAATCCAGATTTAAATGGGGAAGAAGTTCTTATTATGGGATGGACTCATGAAATTAGGGATTTAGGTGGAATAATATTTGTTTTACTACGTGATAGGGATGGTATTGTTCAGGTCACGGCTCCCAGTAAAAAAATTGAAAAAGAACTTTTCGAAGATTTGCGAAAAATTAAAAAAGAATCTATAATTGCAGTTAGAGGAAATGTCCAGGAATCACCTAAAGCACCTAATGGTGTGGAAGTTTTACCCACTTCTTTAATTGTTTTAAATGAATCTAAGCAGCCACTTCCTCTTGATCCTACTGAAAAAGTAAGAGCAGAAATAGATACTCGTTTGGATTCCAGATTTTTAGATTTAAGAAAGCCTGCAGTTAGTTCCATATTCAAAATTAAAAGCAGAATGCTGCATTCTGTAAGAGTATTTCTTGAAGAAAATGGTTATTTGGAAGTAAACACTCCCAAATTAGTGGCATCTGCTACTGAAGGAGGAACTGAACTTTTTCCAATCACTTATTTTGAAAGAGAAGCATTCCTGGGTCAAAGCCCTCAATTATACAAACAGACCATGATGTCCGCAGGTTTTGATAAAGTATATGAAATTGCACCGATTTTCCGTGCAGAGGAACACGATACTTTAAGACATCTTAATGAAGTCATTTCCATTGATATGGAATCTTCGTTCATGAGCCATGAAGATGTTATGGATGTACTCGAAAAAATGGTTGTTCAATCTATCAGTGATGTTAAAAAGCACTGTGCAGCGGATTTAGAAGTATTAGATATAGATCTGGAAATTCCTGAAATCCCATTTAAAAGATTGGACTATGATGATGTAATCGATATGGTTAATGCTCAGGGAGTTCCTTTAGAACATGGTGAAGATCTATCAAGAGCAGCTGAAAAAGCATTAGGTGAAATGATGGAGGGTTATTATTTCATCACAGGATGGCCTACTGAAATTAAGCCTTTCTATGTAATGGCTGATGAAGAGACTCCTGAAAAGAGTTATGCATTTGATTTAATGTACAAAGATCTGGAAATTTCCTCTGGGGCGATGAGAGAACACAGATATGATATTCTGGTGGAAAAAATCAAAAGTAAAGGTTTAAATCCTGAATCATTTGAACGTTATTTAGCAGCATTTGATTATGGAATGCCCCCACATGCAGGATGGGGAGTGGGTGCTGAAAGATTTAACATGACTATCACCGGGTTAAATAACATTAGAGAAACTGTATTATTCCCACGAGATAGAAGAAGGTTGACTCCTTAATTTCTATTCCTATTTTATTTATTTTATTCAACTATCCGGGTTTTAATTTTAAAGTTTTTACTACTTTTTATCAAATGAAGGTTTTTTAAAAATGAGGAAATATCAGGTAGCTGTTGTTGGTGGAGGCCCTGCAGGGATGATGGCTGCAATTAAATCGGCCCAAACTTTGAGGCATCCTTCTAAATCTAACGTAGTTCTAATTGAGAAAAATGACAATCTAGGTAAAAAATTGTTATTAACTGGTGGAGGACGTTGCAATATAACTCATGATTCTCCTATAAATAGCATGGTCAACTTATTTGGAAAAAATAGCGCTTTTTTAAAGCCATCTTTTTTTAATTTTGATCGTGAAAAATTACTGAAATTTTTTAAATTTAAAGGTCTTAATTTCAAAACAGAAAATAATGGAAAAATTTATCCGGTTACTGATGATTCAAAAACAATTTTGGAGATTTTAGATAAGTATCTGAAAGATTTTGGCGTGGATGTAGTATTAAGTAAAAGAGTAATGGATATTGAAAAAAATAAGGATGTTTTCAATATAACAATTGAGGATTGCAACTCTTCGTATCCGACCCATACATCCAATAAAATAAAGTCTAATAAACTTATTTTAGCTACAGGGGGTGTTACATATCCTTTAACGGGTTCTAATGGTGAAGGTTTGAAATTTGCTAAAAAATTAGGACACCATATAACTCCGATAAAACCAGGGCTGGTTCCGTTTAAGATTAGGGAGCAGTGGGTAAAAGATTTGTCTGGATTGAAATTAGAGAATGTTGGGTTAAATATTAATTTTAATTCAGATGATGCTTTTAAAAAGAAAATTTCATCTAGAGGGACAGTTTTATTGACTCATTTTGGATTATCTGGCCCGGGAATTCTTGATTTCAGCCGGAAAATTTCTTTAAATGCTAAAAATTTACAAGATTTATTTCCATGTGAAATGTCTTTAGATTTAATGTTTGATTTAACCCCCGAACAATTAAAAGAACAGCTTAATCACGACTTTAACCAGAAAGGAAAAACTATAATTAAAAATTATTTAAAAATTTTACTACCTAAAAATATGGTTAAACCTTTTTTGAGAGTTGTTGATGTGGATCCTCAAAAAAAATTAAATCAAATTTCTCGAAAAGAGAAAAACAGGATTTTATTTAATTTAAAGAATCTAAAACTTAATATTATAAGTTTACTTCCAATTGAAAAAGCCATGGTTACTTGTGGTGGAGTATCTTATAAAGAAATTAACTCGAAAACTACGGAGTCCCGAATTGTTTCAGGTCTATACTTTGCAGGAGAAATAATTGAATTTTGCGGTCCAACAGGGGGATATAATTTACAAATGGCATTTTCAACAGGATATAATGCAGGAAGTTGTGCTGCTAATTCTTTAAATAAGGAAAATTAACTTAATTAAAATCAGATCAATATTTTTTCTAAACTATTTTAACTTATTAACCCCTATATTTAATTACTAAACTAAGTACTTTATAATTAAATATTGTCATGTGGATTTTATTGATAAAATTAATCAAAAATAGAATACTAAATATTAAAAAAGTTTTTATAAATACTTATTATCCACAATACGCCAATATTTAAATTAATATCTGCTAAAAAAAAGTGATAATTATGTTCATGGGTGCATCCACTAAACAGGGCTATGATATAGCTCACAAAAGTAGAGAAATAGTAAGATCTTTAATTGGGGACAAAATCGATCATTTAACCTCTGATGAAAAAGCCATAGTGGAACGAATTGTTCATTCCACTGCAGACCCAGAATATGCTGAACTTACCATTATGAGTGAAGATTTTGTATCAAAAAGTATAAAATCATTAAAAAAGGGGGAAGATATTTTAACTGACATAAATATGGTCCGGGCTGGTATTAATAATTATTCTGGGGAAGTAAATTGTTTTATAAGTCATCCTGATGTTATAAAAAACTCTAAAGATAAGCAGATCACTAGGGCGGCTGCTGCAATGCAATATGCTGCTGAAAATGAATTTCAAGGCATAGTGGTTATAGGTAATGCTCCAACGGCATTATATGAGGTCATAGATTTATTCAATAAAGATTTAATGAATATCAAATCAGTTATTGGTGTTCCAGTAGGTTTTGTTGGGGCTGCTGATTCTAAAGAAGATTTGAATAATTCGGAAATTCCACATTTAATAACCAAAGGACCTAAAGGGGGAACACCTGTAGCTGTAGCTACAATAAATGCTTTGATAAATTTTATAAATAAAAAATCAAATAAATATGTTTAGATTGAATTCAAAGTTTTATTATACTTTAAATCTGAAATAAATACAATATTTGTATATTAACCATAGAATGAGATAAGGAGTAGCTACAATGAGATCTGAAGATTTATTTAAAGAGTCACAGAATTTTTTACCAGGGGGAGTTGATTCACCTGTGCGAGCTTTTAAACCTTATCCTTTTTTCGCGCAAAAAGGAAAAGGTTCAAAATTAGAGGACGTGGATGGAAATAATTATATTGACTACTGTCTGGGTTATGGACCTTTAATATTAGGTCATGCTCCTAAAAAGGTCATAGCGGATGTTACTAGTCAGATTCATAGTGGGACTACCTATGGTGTCCCTACTGAAAAAGAAATTGAACTTGCTAAACTCGTTGTAAAAAAAGTGCCTTGTGCTGAAATGGTAAGATTTGTAAATTCTGGCACCGAAGCTACCATGGCAGCAATAAGATTGGCCAGGGGTTTCACTGAAAAAAACAAGATCGTGAAATTTGAAGGGTCATACCACGGTGCACATGATTATGTATTGGTAAAATCTGGTTCTGGAGCTGCTTGTTTGCCTGATTCTTTAGGTGTTCCCACAGAAACTACTAAAAATACGCTTTCAACACCTTTTAATGATGAGGAAGCAGTAGTTAATCTTATTGAAAACGAAGGTTCAGATATAGCAGCAATAATCATGGAACCGGTTATGGGTAATGTAGGATGTATTGAACCGGAAGAAAATTATTTGAATTTTTTAAGAAAAATAACTACTGAAAATGATATTTTACTCATCTTTGATGAGGTAATAACTGGTTTTAGACTCGCTGAGGGTGGTGCTCAGGAATATTTTGGTGTAACTCCTGATTTGATAACCATGGGAAAAATTATTGGTGGAGGATTCCCTATGGGGTCTTTTGCAGGCAAAAAAGAAATAATGGAAATGATTGCCCCATCTGGAGGGGTTTATCAGGCCGGTACTTTCAATGGAAACCCGGTATCAGTTACTGCTGGTTTGTCTACTTTAAATCAACTTGATAAAAAATTCTATTCTAAATTAAATCAAAAAGGACAGACTTTAAGAGATGGAATTCAAAATATTCTTGATGATAACCAGTTTAATTTGAATTTAGCTGGGCTTTGTTCAATGTTCCAGATTTATTTCAATGATCAAACTGTTAAAAGTTATAGTGATGCGAAAAAATCTGATGTTGATAAATTTTCAGTATACTTCCATGAATTACTCAAAAGTGGTGTTTTCATAGCACCTTCACAGTTTGAGTGTGGCTTTTTATCTCAAGCACATAGCGGCGAAGATTTAGAAAAAACTATAGAATTAATTGGGGATGCTTTAAAAAAATCAATGGAATAGGTTATAAAATTCATATCTCCTATTCTTTTAATTTTTTAAAAAAGCACTATGATTAAAATATTATTTAAAAAATAAGAAAAAAACACCTATTAATGCTATAATAATTATTAATACCATAATAATTTTAAAGTTTGATCCATTAAGGCTATTTTCAGTGTTGGATTCTCGCACCGAAGTTCTTTTATCATGTATTTGGGATATTAGTTTGTTTTCATCGGCTTTAATGTTAGAACTGGTTTCTTTGTTGTTACTTATTATGGATTCATTGGTCAAAATATTACTAACCATCATTTGGTTATCCGCATCTCTTAAATTTCCTGTTACTTCCTCTGAAGATATTTTTCCATCTTTTATATTTAATAAATCTTCATGTACATGAACTTCTTTGGTTAATTCTTCAAATAATTCTTTTCTTTTTTCAGCTTTATTTTTTGTTGTTTTAGAACTATTTTTTTTCCTTTTTTCTTTGTTAGAGTGTATAGGATCTTTTTTGTAAGAATCATCTTCAGATACTTCTTGATCTGGGATAATATTTAGATCATTTTGAAAAATAAGAGAGCCACCACATTCACATAAATCAAAATCTGAAGCTTTTTCTCCCTTTTGTAACTTGTAGTAACCTTTGCAGCTTTCACAGACCAAATAACCTTCTTCTGACATAACTTATACCACATTGTTTTTTAAGTTACTCTTATTCTCTTTTTTAAGATTATAATAACTTTCTAATGAATATAGGGATAATCATTTTATATATTAAGTAATTATGCTTTTAAAATAATTAAATTTATCGGAGAAAAAATAAAAGTAATATATGGGCTCAATTAATCAATTAAATTGAAAAAAAAATAAAATTAAATGATTAATTAAAATGTTCTTTTGATACCATTGGCTACCATAAATTTAATCATAGCCTCTTTTGGAATGACTACAATGTTCCCTTCTTGATACTGGTTTATACCGACTTGAAGAAGAACTAATAATTTTGTTTTATCTTGAACTGCTTTAGTCATAGCTTGCATTATTGCTTCCACAGCTGGCCCTCTTGATGCTCCAGCATATTGTGATTCTCGCACAAATTCTAGAGAGCTTCCATTGATATTTCCCCGGCCTTCTACATAAATCGGCCCTATAGCTCGAATCATGGCATCTACGGCTTCCGTGTTAACTAAAACAACTACATCAATTTTTTCACCAGTATGGTACTCTACGATTTCTTTAGCTACTTGAACTCCTTCTTCAGTGTTGTTATTCCACAGTGAATCATGCAACAACCATCTATTAAGTCCCATGGCCTGTAAAGCTGCAGGAGGCGATTTAGTGGGGTGGTACATTTTACCGGGATAGACTGAAGTTTCGTTTACTATTTTACCGTCTTTCATATCAATAATGAAAGCCATATCAATAGCACCCATTCCTGGTCTTTTCTCAGTTTCATCAACAGCACAGAGCAGTATTTTTTTATCGCCTTGAGTTACATCAACTGAAGTAGATGAATATAACATATATGCGCTAACAGTTAATCCTATTATTGATACTAATAGTAATAGGATAACAGCGTTCTTCCCTTCCATAATTATAACCTTATTAAACCTTATTTAATCACTTTAAATTTGAATATTAAAAAATGCGAAATTTATATTCTTTTTAAGTTTTATGATATTTAACCTTTAATTTTAATTAAAGAAATTTCATTGTATATATTTTCTATTAATATAATCTCTGTCTCTTATACACATCTCCGAGCCCACGAGACTGG
>NZ_JALKIF010000014.1 GCF_023227715.1 Methanobacterium alcaliphilum | reverse complement strand
ACGCCATATTCAATATGAATGCAACAGCAGCCTACAAACTAGGGCGTGAAGTAACTAAAAAAGCAAACCAACTACTTAACTTCACCAACGCAGACAGCGTACTGGTTATAACAACTGCGGGTGTTCCTAAATTAAATGGCGAAACCAGTGAGTATTGTATTGAAGGTATACTAAATCAAGCGAATGGATTGATCACCTATGGTAAAGGTAATCTGTTAATGCTCAGACAATCTGCAACAGATCCTATTGATTTCGCATTCATAGTCAAAAAAGGAACCACTTTAAATGTTGTGGTTTTTTTAAATGGTACTACCAAGGTAGCATATCTGGGCACTATATCTGAAAACATGACTAAATCTCAATGGAACACATTTGTTGCAAATGTTACTGGAGAAAATGCGTTTGCATTCGCCAGTTTAGCAAATGCGTGGGCAGCTGGTGTTTCTACAGATGTTCTACTAGAAGCTGCTTTTCATGGACACGTTTGTGAAGGAACTTTAGGTGGATACACCATAGTTCAAACATTACTCCAATATTATCCTCCAATAAAGGCAACTTCTGGAGGTGCGGGTTCGCCTGGTGATGTAACTAGTTATAAGATTATTGGGGTTCCTGGAGGATCTGATGATGATGCAGTCATGTACTTTTTAGATGCAACTCCTGGTAAAAGTGGTTATGTAGGATTTGACACTACTTCTACTGGTGCAACTACTAACATGATTGGATTTATCCGATGGATCGATACAACCTACAAATTAGTAACCAATGCCGATGGAAGTCAGACCTATGAAGTAAATGTGGCTGGAACTGGGACTTTTATTGTAATGATCTTTGATAGTGAAGCTAATAAAAAACTTTTCCAGCAGGAAACTGGAGTTATTGTAAACGGTAGCTTAGAAGAGTTAAAATACAATACTTGGTGGATTAATAAGCTTAAAACAGATCCTGGAAGTCTGGTGAAAATAACCTACGAATTAGCTAACTTGACAGAAGAACAGTACTACTATATTGTGGGAACAGCATCAAACATAACATTCCCTACTGCTGTCAATGCAACTAACAAGGGTCAAGTCAGATTCCCTGCTCAAGAAGCACATGGATTGGACTTAAACTACATAAAATCTTTAAGTTTAATTTTGCCTAATGCTACCCGTGCCACTAACACAAGCACAACGACTGGAACATTGAACTATACTCAGATCAAGCAGATCGGTATAGATGCAGTAAACTTAGCTAAACAAATATTCCAAAATGAGATGGGTATTGATCTAGAAATAGATGATAAAGATCTAGCAGTATTTACATCTGCAGGATATGTCTATCTCAATGGTCAAACCACAGAAGCAGCTTGGGATGGAATCTATGAACTATTGGGCTCAAGATTAAGTAGATCAACTCTTTTACCAATCCACATGGCAATTTGGAAACCATTATGGTTTGCATTTGTTTTAAGAGGAGAGGATGGTGACACTTTAAGCACAATTTATCTCAGATACAACCCAGAAAATGGTACTTTCTTTATCGGAACCAACCCTGAGGGTGATCAGGTAAATGATATAGGACCTAATGCTTTAAACAACGCAACTACAGATACTAATCTGGGTAAATATGTTATCCCTGATGGTAACTACTTCAATATACAGAGTATTGCCAATGCATGGAGAAAAGACCCACCATTTGATCAGCTAATAACTTTCCTATTCCACGACCATGCTTGTCCTGGAGTACAACCTGGATTCTTTATAACTGATTATATACTAACCAATTATGCATTAACCGGTGATCAAATTTATAACTGGATGGCATCAAGTATATACTGTAAAGATGACAGTATAATCTATTTATTAGGTGTATCTCCGGGAATGGGAACCTACCTTAATCAGAGATTGACCAATGAAGAAACTGAATCAGAATTTTTGCTTGGTGGAACTGAAGAAGGAGTCTTGTTGATATGGGATCCTGCTACTAAAACTGCAAGAGCAGTTATTATCAGTTTCAAATGGCCGACTTATATTTTAGATGGTTTAACCACCAGCAATGCACAAAGAGCACGGATGATTGATGTATTCATTGATCTCTACAAAACTGGAACCAGCCCATATATGAATCAGGCCATGAGTATTGTGACATCTCATGATACTTATCTAACCGAAGATGAGTTCAACAAGATAAAACAGGGTGGAAACGAAACTACCAGCGCATTATCGTTCCTTAAGAACGTACCTTTAAGAAGTTTAGCAGCAGCTATAGCTCTTCAGGCCGGTTCTCAGAACAATAATGGCACTAGTAACAATGGCACTCATGTAGTGAATAATGGTGGTTCTACCAATAATGGTGGATCTTCCAATAATGGTGGATCTAGTAACACGGGTTCAACTAGTAATGGTGGTTCTTCTTCTAGCGGATCTACATCTGTAGGTTTAAGTTCCACACCAGTCAGTGCTGCATCTGAGACCACTACAGAGCCTACCGAGGAAGCAGGATCTTCCCCTCAAAAAGCTTACGAAGTATCAAAAGCAAGTACTTCAACTGACCCAAATAATTCCAACTGGTACATTTACGGTATAGTAGGAGTTCTAGCTTTAGGCGCACTAGTCGGCTTTGGATTCATGAGAGGCGGAATCAGCGGAAAAATCTAGATAAAAAAAACTAAACTTTTTAGGCTAAAAGCTGATGAAAATCAGCAAAAGCCACTTTTATTTTTTCTAAAATATTCTTATTGCCTATTTCTTAAAAATATACTGTTTAGCATACATCTCATATCCTCTTGATCGTATTCCGCATGCACATATCAGTATAATAATGACAAAAAGCATTCATAAAACTAAACAGAATTGATTCTACTATTGAAATAAACTTAAGAATAATTAAGTAAATTGGCAGTATTTTCACTTTAAAAATATACTTGATAATTGAAGACGTTATTAAAATAATTGGAATTTAAAAAAATAATAGTTCTAAATTAAAACATAATGCCTTTTTCAGATTTATAATAAAAAAATAATTTTTAAATTAAACAATCTTAATTTTAATTAATTACAGAGTTCCTTTTGTGCTGGGTATCTGGTCATGTTCTATTTTTACAGCATCCTTTAAAGCTCTTGATAGAGCTTTAAATAGAGCTTCAATCTGGTGGTGATCATTAATACCTTCAACACTGGCATTTATATTAATTCTGGCGCTGCTGGCAAATGATTCTAAAAAGTGTTCCACGTTTTCTGTGGATAAATCACCTACTTTGGCTTTAGTAAACTCTATGTCCACTACACAGTAACTTCTGCCGCTAATATCTACTGCAACTGTAGCCAATGCTTCATCCATGGGAACAATAGAATGAGCAATTCTTACTATCCCTTGTTTATCTCCAACTGATTCATTAAAGGCTTCCCCTAATAAAATACCCACATCTTCTACTGTATGGTGATCGTCAACCCCTATATCTCCTTGGGCTTTAATTTCAAGGTCAAAAAATCCATGTCTGGTAAATGATTCTAACATGTGGTCAAAAAATTCCACGCCTGTTTCAACTTCGTACTTTCCATTCCCATCTAAATCTAATGAAATATCAATGGACGTTTCGGAAGTTTCTCTACTCTTTTTGGTTTTCCTTTTCTTTTTCGACATCTGTATCCCTTAAAACTCTTATAGCGCCAACAGGGCAAATACCAGCACATAATGTGCAAACGTGACAATATTCAAGATCGGAAGCATGGGCAGTTTTATTTATGTGCCATATTTTACCCCCTTTGGGGCAAATTTGTTCACATTTTCCACAACCTGTGCATTTTTCTTCATCCACATCTATCCTCATATGTATTCCTCTAAATGATAATTTATAACTTATAACTTCTAAGTTATAAATTGTAATAATTAATTATTCACAATCGATATTGAAACAGCTTTAAATCCAATAAAAATATTTTTGCCTAAGTCTAATCCTAACTTTTCCTTAGAATATTGGGTAACATCTACATCAAGGCTGGATTCATTGCTTAAAATTACTTCAAGGCGCACCATTCCTTCATTTAATTTTAATCCAATAATCTGACCGGGCATGATATTTCTAATGCTTGATTCTTGGGGTTTAAGCATTACGATAATATCTTCAGGACTTATTAATAATGTAACATCATCATCTACATTGAAGTCCCGGCTTAAAGGTAAAATAATATCTTGTCCACTAAAATCAATATGCATTACTTTTTTTTCATTGTCAATGTTTTTCACACGTCCCGGTAACTCATTTAAGTCAGAGACTTTTTGCAAAACTTTATTAATTTTAGTATATTCTTTAATTATTTTTTTACCTAAACTGGATAATTTACTTCCCCCTCCTCCACCACGTCCACCTCTGGTGGTGAAAACAACACCATGGCCAACTGTTTCTTCCATTACTTCAATATATTTTAATGCAGATCGGTAGGGAATTCCTGTTTTTTTGGAGGCACCCATTATTGAGCCACATTTATCAATTTTTTTTAATAATTCAAAGCGGGTACTGTCCATAATCAGGGTCTTCCCATTTATATTCAGACTATACTCTGGTTTATTTCGTGCGTGGGCCATGGTTAAAACCTCTAACTATTAGATATAGTAATTCCTTTTCTATAAACTTATCCACATTTATGTGGAGTATTTCTCTATAAATTTAATAAACTTTTCAAAAATTCTTGAAAATGGGCCAATTTTCCCCCCAATTCTGCGCATCATCCGAATATCTCTTTTTTCAAATCCTTTAATTAAAGTAAACACGACTAAGAATATTAAAGGAGCTATTAAGATGGCTAAAAACAACCCTAAAATTGTTTGAGGAAGTAAAAATATTCCTAAACCCATTACTATGGATGCGAGAGTTATTTTAAGAAAAGCCATATATGGTGCTTTAATTTGGGTAATTTGAAAGGTTTTCCACATTACAACCATCATTATAATAAAAGTTGATATGGTAGTGGCTCCTGCTGCACCTTCAATACCAAATAAGGGAACCATTAGTACATTCAGCACAATGTTAATGGCTGTTCCTCCTAAAAGGACGTACATGGGTATTCGGGGATCTCCTATTCCTTGTGCTATACTGGAAGAGGTCATAAATAAACTGTAAAATGCCATTCCCATAACCAGAATGGTCAGTGCATTGGCACCATGAACATATTGGCTACCAAATAACAGATTTAGGAGTGGATATGAAAACAAGGCAATCCCTACACATATGGGAAATACTGTTAAAATAACGATTCGGTATGATTGAACAATATATGTCTCTAAAAGCGCTTTATCTTTTAAACTGAATGCTTCAGAAGCTGCAGGAAGTACGGCTGTAGCTACTGAAAGTGAAATTACCAGGGGAAGTCTTGCTATTGGGTCTGCTGTTGTATAATAACTGGCAAATTTAGTGGCCATGAAATAACCTATTACAAAAACGCCTACATCGTATATGGCCATTTCTGAAAGTGCAGTAATGATTACTGGAATGGAAAACTTCAAAAGATTTGCCATCAACCCTAATTCCTGGCGAAAATTGAATTTATTCTCAGGCTCGGGTTTAGGAAGATATTTGTATAAATATTTTTTAAATAGGATTACAGCGGATATTGCTGATGCCATAAAACCAAGACCAGTACCAATAACAGCCCCTGCAGCATAAAAACCTACTGAAACCAGGACCACAGCAAAAACAATCATGAAAATTTGTTCAACAGCACGGGTGGCCACAATATATTCCATTTTATAAAGTCCCTGAAAAGCACCTCTAAATGCCCCTACTATTACACTAAATGGCGTTATTAATGCTACAGCTTGTAAAGGATAAGCTAAAAGAGGTTTATGGAAAAATTCATTGGCAATGATTGGTCCAGCAAAGAACATGAATAATGAGAAGGTTATTCCTAAAAACATCATCAGCTTAAGGGAAGTGAAAACCACTTGTCTGGCCATTTGATCTTCGCCAAGGGCCTTATGCTGAGCTACGTATTTTGCAATGGCTGGAGGGAGTCCTCCTGCAGAAAGTATCTGAAAAATCCCTTGAAAAGGTAAGGTCAGCCCTACGAGCCCATATCCATCGGGACCTAAGAGTCGGGCCATTAAAACCCGATAAATATAACCTCCCATTCTAAATATGAGGTTACTGATCATTATGATAGTACTGCCGCGTAGTAATTTTGCCGTGCCCTTACTTGTGCTCATTGAATCACCGAAAATCTGAGAATTTTTTAAAAACTAATAATGGTTAATTGGATTAGATATTAGGGTATTGGTTAATAAACTTGATTGAAAATGGAATATAATTTTTGTAAAAAAGACGGCCCTTTCAGGGATTAAAGAAAAATAAGAAATTTTTATTTAATAATAAATTCAAGGTTTTTCATGGTTTGCCGGACCATATCTTTCTAAGTACCTATGAAACATATTTGTGGTTTTTTTTAAATTTTTAAAACCTTCTACATCTTCTTTTACTCCATTTAAGGTGTCCTGTGACCAGAAAGAAGCGCCTATGTTGGCTCCAAATGACCCCCCACTAACTGGGATTATTCCATTTAATATATAATACGTATGTATCTGTTGTAAAGCCAGTTCTTGGCCCCCAGAACGATCTCCTCCAACAGCAATACCCATTCCAATTTTTCCTCTTAAAAAATCATAATCTGCTGCACCCAGTGCACGACAACGGTCCATTACTGCTTTAATTTGAGCACTAATTCCTCCGTTGTACATGGGGGAGGCAATAATTATGCCTTGAGCTTCATCTAGGAGTTCATAAACTTCGAACATATCATCTTTAAGAAAACATTCCTTTTTACGAAGACAGTAATCACAGTGGCGGCAAGGCCCTATTTCTTTTCCTCGAACTCCAAAAAACTCGGCATGATACCCTTTATCTTCCATTTGATTCAAAGCTTCTTTCAAAACATAATCCGTGGCTTGTTTTCTTGGACTCCCACATATTCCCACAATCATGATAATTCCCTCTATTAAAGATTGTTTATAAGATTGTAATAAAATTTGTTTATTTATCCTTTGATTTTTTTATCGTTTTAGTCCTTCAAATAATCATGTGTTGGGGATGAGTATTAAAATAAATATGATTAAAAAGGCCAAACCTAATATAAGGACTCCAAAAATCCTCCCAACCGCCACTATAGAACTGATGGTTGTCATAAATCCAGTAGTAAATGTCGGGCCAAATGTTTTTATATTTTCTATTTCACAGGTTTTACCAGCTACTGAAACTGCTTCTAAATCATCTAAAGCTTCTTTTAAACAAAGATTTATTGAATCAATTATTTCATCATTTTTAGCATGTCCAACTGGATTATGTGCATTGGATAGTGTATTTACAGAATGTGTGTCACTGGTCATGATTTCAACATGATCAATATTTTCAGGTATATTCTCCATAATTTCTTCTCTAAATCCTCTAACCATATTATTTGCATCTAAAAGAACATAAGCTACTTTTTGACTTCGATTATTGTCATAACTTGTTTCTAGAATCATAACCTTAATTCCACTATCTCCTATACCATCTTCTTTTGATATACGGAGTAGAGGATCTTCAGCACACCCAACTCTAATTTTTCCATGCATTTTTGGAGTTTCAATACCTTCAATAGCTTTAATAATATCTTGAACTTCATTATTTCCGGGCAAAATCTCTGCTGCACCCTCTTTAAAACAATTATGGCAATCCACTATAATTGCATTATTTACCTTACAAGAAGATTTGGCCAAGTTCATTAATCCAAATCCAATCCCAAAATCAATATCATCTGCTCCTGATGGAGCAAATGTTAGCAAAATAAGTAAATTTTGGTTAAAATATTGTATTCCAATGATGGCATTGTTATGCTGCAATCTTATAAATTCACTGGTGTTTTCTGAATAATCCATATCTTTAAGAGCGTTTTTGACAACTTTTTCAATTTTATATATCTCTTTGGTGGAAACGGGATTGAAGTCATGGGTGCATGGGCCATGGGATACCATAGTAAACGTTTCAAATCTATTGGCTAAAATTGTGGGCATATTGGCTCCACCAAGATTACCTGCAGGCCCTGGATGGATACAGGGGGTTAAGAAAAGTGCTTTGATCCCGTTTTTCCCTTTAAAACTCAAAATTCCTATTAGCGAGGTTATGTTTTCTCCAAAATCCTCAAATAATTTTTCCATTTCTTGCGAATTATATGTAAAATGGGAAATAAATAGACTAAATAATTCTAATCCTTTAATGCCATAATTTCGTTTTATAGGGGATTCAATTACTTTTATAAATAGATATATGGCAACCATAAGTATAACGAATGCTATTAATGTTTTAATAATGATAATAGGGATTGTAGAATACGGTTGATTAATGATTGATGAGGTAAGTGCTAAAAAAGCGCCAATTATTAGAATAGGTTGAATGGCTGAAATTATACTGGATTTTAGAAAGTGCATATTGGATATGCCCCATATAACCATGATTCGTATTGTAAATGCGATATAACAACCTAATAAAAGATAATTCATAAAATATTCTGAAGAAGGGTCGTATAGTTCTGAACTCAATAGAGAAAATCCTGCGATTATTATCAGGGAAAAAAGAGACAATAACATGGAGTGTTTAAGCCGTATGGGATTCCCCTTTGAATAATCTATTAAAATTTTAGTTAAAACACCACTTATTATTGACATTGCTCCAAATATCAAAAAATAAGTCCCTAGTCTGTAAAAAGGGGATGTAAATTCGGTTAACATTAAAGAGGAGTTATCACTCAAATATCCTAAAAGTATGCTAATAATTATGATCGCTAAAATTGAAACTTTAGTCGAAAGCTTTGTCAAATGTTTTGTCAATCCAAGCACTTTACTATCAACATCCAACAAATAATCCCTCTAAAACAGGTTAATTTATCAATACATTTATTTGATGTTTTTATTATAAAAAAGATTTTCAATTATATGCTATCTTTAAAGTAATTATTTTTAAAAGAATAAAAAATTAATTTAAGAGCAGATTATGCTCTTATACATTTAATTTAGATTGATTCGTCTTCGTCCAAGGCCAATCTCATGGTGTCGGGGTCTTGCGGCATATGATCTAAGAAATCTTCGGCTGCTCTTCGAACATCTCTAGAACCAATTATGTATCTGCCGACAACGATGATATCTGCACCACTATCTAACGCTTCACCCACTTTTGCAGGAGTTATTCCTCCAGCGACTGCTACTAAACCATTTTTACCAATGAGTTCTTTAATTTCTTTAATGTTACCCCATTCGGTCATTTCACTCACATCTTCGCCACGTTCTGCTTTTAAAGTTTCTAAATCAACATTCCTGTGGAGTAAGACGATATCTGGTTTGTAATTAATGGTTTTGAGCTTTTCAACAAAGTTATCCACATTCATCATATCTAATATGGAGTATATGCCTTGTTTTTGAGCTTCATGGATAGCTTTGTCGATAGATTCTACAGTTCCAAGTCCTGAAATAGCTACTGCATCAGCAGTTTCATCTGCAGCCATTTTAACTTCTATTCGGCCAACATCTAGAGTTTTAAGATCAGCAATAATGAATGCGTCGTTTCTCATTTCTCTAATTTTACTGACGATACCTACTCCGAATTTTTTAACTAGTGGGGTACCGGCCTCCAGGAGTATTCGTTCTCGGTTTGGTAGGTTATTAATGATCCTTTCCATTTCATCCATATTGTCTAAGTCCAGAGCAACCTGTAAGTATGGAGGATTCCATAATCTCACGGCCCTGAATCCCATTATAGGATGGCTTCCTCTGTCTTTTTCACCTAAAACTTTACTGATGGATGGGTATTCTTCCATAGCCCTTCTTATTGCCAATTTTGTTGCCCCGTAATTGTACTGATATATTTTACGGTAATCTTCTGCCTCAGGGTGTATGAATACACTTACAATGATTACTAAATCTTCCACCTGGTCTTGAGGAATTATTCCTTCTTCCACGGCATCAGCCACTGCTCTTCCAACTGCAGTTTGGGCTGGACCAAATATTTTCTCCGCATCTTTCAAGTCTCCCACAGTCACTTTAGGAACAATGAGGGTAGCAGGTTTGGTCATGAGATTAGGACGAATCACTGAAAGTAGTGGTGTGTGTCCCAGGGAGAGTTGGGTTATACCATTGGCAAATGCTGCGCCGGCATGGCTCTCTTTATCTCCAATAATTAAATCAACGTGAGCGATTTCATTTCCGCTTCCAATTAAAGCTTCACCTATTTTATACATAAAAGTCCTCCTATGTTAAGTCTATGTTTAGTTTAGATATAAATAATATATCTTTACTATTTCCAACTTCGCATTTTATAAGATGATAAAAGTTCACTTCTCTTTTAATAATCTATAATTCTTTTTAATATATTTTATACATAAATTTAGCTTCAAAATAAGGAATAATAATAAAAAATAAGGTAAATTAAAAAAAATAGTCGTTTAAAAGTTATTTATTCAGAGGTACTGGTTGACCCATCTTCGTTTTTCTTGTCCGGGGTTTCGGTGTTCTCTGTTTTATCATCACTTTTATTGTCTGTTTTGTCGCTCTGGTCATTGCTATTATTGCTATTATTGCTGTTGTTGGTGTTCTTTCTATTAGATTTATTTGAGTAACTTGAAGAAGAACTATCTGTATTGGTAGTGGTTGGGGTGGTATTCGTGTATGTGCTGTTATTTGAAGTTATATTTGATAGTGGGTTTTCAAAATCTTCTGTTGATTCTCCACTGGATACATATAATAGGGCGGCATTAACTGCGCCAAGTAGAATAACTATTACTACCATAAAGGCAATAATGTAGTTTCGATTATCCCTCTTCTTTTTTTCACGTTTAGTTGTGCGTTCATATGAGGGCCTTAATGATGGTCCATTAGCCATATTTTCACCTGATATAATATTCAATAAGAATTATTGTATGATGATCAATTCTTAAATAAAAGGATAAGTCATGATGATATTTATATATATCGAAGAATAAATTGAACACAGTTTAAAATTCTTTATTTTAAAATAAAACATATATTCTTGGTTTAAACTAAGCTTATTCAATTATAAACCATTTTCAACATATATTGGCGCTGTTTTTACGAATAAAAGAAATATTAAAAGTTAAAAATAAACAATAAGGAAATTAAATTAATTTCCTGATTACTTGCAGTCATCAGGCAGAATTCCAGCCAAGTGATCTGCATAACCTTGTAGATCCAGCATTCCATGCCCTGAGAAACTGACGATAATTGTTTTTTCTTCTCCAGTTTCTTTGCATACTTTAGCTTCGTCCATAGCAACTTTAAGTGCGTGGCATGTTTCAGGAGCAGGAACAACTCCTTCTGCTTTAGCAAATGTCACCCCGGCGTTAAATATTTCATTCTGCGAAACAGTTCTACCTTCGACCAATTTTTCTTTTACTAGTAAAGCTACTTGTGGAGACATTCCATGGTATCTTAGACCTCCTGCATGCACTGAAGGGGGTATAAAGTCATGTCCCAGACTGTACATTTTCATCCGGGGGGTCATTCCAGCAGTATCTCCAAAGTCATAGCAATATTCTCCCTGGGTTAATGTGGGGCATGATTTGGGTTCTGCAGCCAGGAACTTACAATCAATTTTTCCATCGATCTGGTCTTTTATGAATGGGAAAATTGCTCCTCCAAAGTTACTACCCCCTCCTACACATCCAATCATCACATCTGGAGATTCATTTGCTATTTCTAATTGTTTTTTAGTTTCAAGTCCAATAACTGTCTGATGAAGTAAAACATGGTTTAGAACACTTCCTAATGAATAGTAAGCTTTCTCATTTTGTAGAGCTTCTTCCATAGCTTCGGATATAGCAATACCTAAAGATCCAGGGTGTTCAGGATTTTCTGCAAGAATTTTACGTCCAAATTCAGTTTCATTACTTGGTGAAGGAATTACATTTCCACCGTATAGTTCCATTATTGTTTTTCGGAATGGTTTTTGATTAAACGATACTTTAACCATGTATACTTTACATTCCAGGTCCATCATGGAACATGCCAGTGATAAAGCGGTTCCCCATTGTCCAGCACCGGTTTCAGTAGTTAATTTTTCAACTCCGTCCTGCTTGGCGTAATATGCCTGGGCAATGGCTGTATTTAGTTTATGACTACCTGTGGGTGAATAATCTTCCCGTTTGTAATATATTTTAGCAGGAGTGTCCAGCATATCTTCCAGGCCAGTAGCCCTAAATAATGGGCTGGGTCGTCCTATCATTTTGTAAACTTTCCGAACTTCTTTCGGGATTTTAATCCATCTTTCAGTGGACATTTCTTGCTCTAAAACTCCTTTGGAGAATATTTTAGGCAAGTTTGCCAGATTTCCTCCTTCTTCGGAGTCTTTATATTCTGGCAAAGGCACTGGTAAGTCTGCATTGATGTTATACCATTTTTTTGGAATATCTTTTTCATCGAGAGTTATCTTGTACATTTGATCACCTTTTCATTTTCAGTTCCCGTAATTTAATAACTAATTATTTTTATATTCTATGGATTTATTTAAACTTTCTTGTACATTTCTGTACATCACATATTGACTTATTACATTTTCTGTAGTAATTGTATAATATCTGGGCATTAATAAATCCCTTAAATTCATGTCCTGCACGTTATTTTGTTTAATATTTAATTAACGCAGAAAATAAATTCATTTCTAATTATTTAATAAATGAATATTCAATAAATTTTTTCATAATTTAATAAAATCCAAAGGAGATGAACTGCTTTTTTTTTTAAATATAATTTTATCAAGTATTCTGTTTATGACTAAAGTATATATTTTTATTTAAACTAAATTATTCTCATGAAGATTCTGGCAATAGATATAGGTACCGGCACCCAGGATATGATGTTACATGATTCTAATAAAAACATGGAAAATGCTATAAAAATGGTTATTCCTTCTCCTACGCATATAATGGCTAATAAAGTCCAAAAAACAGATCAAAATATTTATTTTGGCGGAGATATTATGGGTGGAGGCCCAATAAACCGCGCTATAAAACACCACTTAGAAAAGGGCCATAAAGTAGTTATGGAAGAAAATGCTGCTAAAACCATTCGTGATAATCTAAAAAGGGTAAAATCATTGGGAATCACGGTTTTACATGATGAAAAATACGTAAGTGAAAAATATCCTGATTTTAAGAAAATAGAATTGAAAGATGTGGATCTTGATAGATTTCAAGAATCTCTGGCATCATTTGGATGCGACCTTGAATTTGATTATTTAGGAATTGCAGTACAGGATCATGGCTATAATGAAAAAATGGGAGATAGAAATTTCAGATTCATGAAAATAAAAGAAAAATTAGATGAACCTCTCGCACCTGAAGAATTTGCTTACTGGGGAGATATACCGGAATATTTTACCCGGATGAAGGCAGTAGAAAGGACTTTATCTGGATTTAAACCACTATTGATGGATTCTAAATTTGCTGCTATGTGTGGAGCAACCTGTGATCCAAAGGTTAATAAGTTAGATAGTTATGTGGTTATGGATGTTGGCAATGGCCATACAACTGCAGCATCAATTTCTAACGGAAAAATAATGGGTGTTTTTGAACATCATACTGGCTCTTTAAATTCTGAAAAAATAGAAAGGTTCTTAAATAAGCTGGTGGACGCCACTCTTTCGCACGAAGAAGTTCATAGGGATCATGGGCACGGTGCATGGGTTTTAAATTCTATTGATGAGTTAGATAAAGTTGTAGTCACTGGCCCCAGAAGAGAGTTGGTAGATAAAACCAATCTACCTGTCTATCACGCAGCTCCGGCAGGGGATGTAATGATGACCGGGCCGGTGGGCCTAATTAAAAGTATAAATTATAAAATAGAGAATAATATTGAATTCATTAATTAATAAAAACAATTCAGGAATTTAAGTTGATAAAATGATAATCGATCCTCACATACACACTATTTATTCGGGAGACGCAACTGGAGCTCCTAGGGAGATTATAGAAAGAGCAAGAACTGTTGGGCTTGATGCAATAGCCATAGCAGATCACAACACTATGAAAGGGTCACTAATAGCACAGAGGGAAGTAAAGGATTTTAAAGATATCCTAGTAATTCCTGCTATGGAAATTAGTACTAATAAAGGACATATAGTGGCTTTAGGAATATATGAGGAAATTAATAAAGGTCTTTCTCCTGAGGAAACTTTGGAATTAATACATGAGATGAATGGGGTTGCTATTGTCCCTCACCCATTTGTGAGATATAGGGAGGGACTTTTCTGCAAAATTAAAGATTTAAAAGTAGATGCTATTGAAACCATGAATTCACGTTATATTTTTGGCTATTCCAACTGGAAGGCTAAAAAACTGGCTATTGAAAAAAACATACCTGAGATTGGAGCCAGTGATTCTCACTTTGTAGGTGCTGTAGGTAGTTGTGTTACTGATGTAGATGCTGATTTTTCTGTAGAGGACATATTAATATCCATAAAATCTGGAAAAACTACGGCTTATGGTGATCGCACTCCTCTTCCTTTGATAATTAAAGAAGTGATTAATAAGAAGATTAAAAGGGTTTATGAATATTAAAATATTCTAAAACCAAAACAACCGGTTAATGTTATATCTTGGTTATCATTCGATAGAATTAAATTATAAAAACATCCATTAATTTTATGCTTGGAGAGATAGCTAATTCATTGCCACAATTTATTCAAGATAATTTTTTATATCTTCATCCCGGGTACACGTTATTAAATACTATCGTATTTGGGCTTATTTTGGGATTATCTGTATTGTTAATTATCAAAATGTTTAAATGGATTGATAAAGATCCTGGAGATTTGTTTATACCATTAATCCCCTTTATATTTTTAGGATCCGGGGCACGTGCATTAGTCGATAATGGGATTTATCCCCTACACTTACTTCTGGTCACCCCTGGAATTTATGTCATGGTGGGATTTACAACAATAATTACTCTTTTAGGGTCGGTGTATCTTGAAAAAAAATTTAAATGGGATTATCGGTATATTATTTTCATTTTCGGGGTTATATTATGTATTCCTAATATGATTCATCTTCAAAACATAGATTTGACTGCAACAATCATGGTGTTAGGTGCTTGGGCACTTTTTACTGGAATATTCTACTTTTTAAAATCTAAATTAGATTTACTTAAAGAGAAATTTAATTTAGCAGTTTTATCTGCTCATTTATTTGACGCAGCCTCTACCTTTATCGCCGTTGACTTCTATGGATATGGCGAACAGCATGTCCTTCCATTGGCATTAACTAATATGGGGGGAACGGCCTTTGTAATGTTTCCCTTAAAGATACTGGTTATTTTACTTGCATTATATATAATTGACACAAATATTGAGGATAAAACGACAAAAAACACATTAAAATTAAGTATATTTGTTTTGGGGCTGGCACCGGGAGTTAGAAACTTTTTAAGTTTAATAACCGGTCTTTAAAATCTATTTCATTAGCAGTGATTTTTTAGAAAATCCATTATTTAGAATTTCCATAATTTTACTAAACAACTCTCTTTATTGATAATATTTTTATGATGGGTAGTTAATAGATTTATCATACATAAAATTTTGTCCAATAACTCAAAACCATTAACTAATGAAAAAAGAGGTTATGGATAAAAACCAGAAAATGCGCGGTTCAAATTGTTTAGAACCACAAAAGCCAAACCAACGAGGAATATCTATGTACATAGAAAAAGTGAAGAAAAACATGAATTTACCGGAAACGGTGCGTATACTCGATACCACCTTAAGAGACGGTGAACAAACACCAGGAGTGGCCTTAACCGTAGATGAAAAGATACGGATAGCCAAAAAACTGGATCAACTCGGTGTAAACACAATAGAAGCAGGATTCCCTGCAGCTTCAGAAGGAGAAAAAGAAGCATCTCGTGAAATATTATCCCTGGGATTAGATGCCCAGGTTTGTGGTTTGGCAAGAACTTTGAAAGTAGATTTAGATGCTGCAATTGATTGTGATGTAGATTATATACACACATTCATTGGCACTTCTCCTCTTCACAGAGAATTTAAGCTTAAAATGAGTAAAGAAGAAATTTTAAGTAAATCTGTTGATGCGATTGAATATATAAAAGATCATGGCATTATTGCTGAGTTTTCAGCAGAGGATGCTACTAGAACCGAATTTGATTATCTCTCTAAAATCTATAAATCTGTGGAAGAGGCAGGAGCAGATTATATTAATGTTCCGGATACTGTGGGCGTTTTAGTTCCTACTGCCATGAATTGGCTGATTGGGGAGCTAAAAAAAGATATAAATATTCCTATAAGTGTTCATTGCCATGATGACTTTGGACTGGCCGTTGCTAATTCTTTAGCAGCTGTGGAAGCCGGTGCTAGCCAAGTACACGCCACAGTCAATGGACTCGGGGAAAGGGCGGGCAATGCTTCTTTAGAAGAAGTCGCTATGTCATTAATAACTCGCTATGATATTCAACTGGACATGCGCACATCTCAACTGGTGAATCTCTCTGAATTTGTTTCAAGAATAACTGGAATCAAAATGCCTCCTAATAAAGCTATTGTTGGAGAAAATGCATTTGCCCATGAAGCAGGGATCCATGTTCACGGGGTACTGGAAAAAGCAGAAACATATGAGCCCATTACTCCAGAAATGGTGGGACACACCCGAAGAATTGTATTGGGAAAACATACTGGTGCTAATGCACTCCGATCTAAATTAGATGAGTATGGAATTGAAATGACCGAAGATCAGTTTTGCACAGTCTATGACCAAATTAAAAATCTTGGTGATAAAGGTAAAAAAGTCACTGACGCTGATTTAAAAGCTATAGCTGTAACTATACTTGGTCGGGCTAAAAAACAAATCGTTAAAATGGAAGGCTTTGCTGTTATGACTGGGGAAAATGTAATGCCCACGGCAACTGTAAAACTCCGGATACATGATGAAGTCAAAACAGCGGCTAAAGCAGGAGTAGGCCCTGTAGATGCGGCAATTAATGCTATACAAAGTCTAATTAGTGAAACTGCATATATAGAATTGAAAGAATATCATATAGAGGCTATTACTGGCGGAACCAATGCTTTAGCAGAAGTATTTGTTATAATGAGTGATCAGGATGGCAATAATGCTACTGGTCGATCAACTAGAGAAGATGTTGTAATGGCCAGTGTAGAGGCGGTTTTAGATGCAATCAATAAAATATTAATGGTAATATGATAAAAATAATATCATAACTTTAATATTTTTTATTTATCTTCATAGCCTGGTATCAAAAATGAATCTTCGTAAAAAAACTTTGGTTATGATTGGGGCTACTTTACTAGCTTTAGTTTTAATTCTTTTTGCAAGTTCTGAAGCTTTATTGATGAATGGTTTAGGCAATCTTGAAAAACAAAATATTGCTCATGATGTCAAAAGGGCTGAAAATGCGATTAATCAGGAGATATACTCACTAAACGGATTAAATGAAGATTGGGCATCATGGGATGATACTTATAATTTTTTAAAAGATAACAATACTAAATTTATAGCAAGTAATCTGGGAAATAGTACTTTTAAAAGTTTAAAATTGGATTTAATATTATTTTTGGATTCGGAAGGTAACTTGTTCTATGTAAGGGCCATAGATTCTAATGGGACACTTACTAGCATAGTTCCTTCGGGAATGGATAATTATATTTCTAACTCAAGTTCGCTGGTAATAAAAAATACTTCAACTTCGGTTAAAGGATTAATTAATTTAGATAATGGTCCTATGATGATTTCTGCTCAACCAATACTTACCAGCAATGGCAAAGGCCCTTCAAGAGGAACCTTAATAATGGGTCGGTATATGGATGAAGAAGGCATTGGAATCATTTCAAATATAACTCAAATTTCTTTAAAAGGAGCGGGTTTAAAAAATATGGCTAATGCCAGTGATGATTTCAAAACAGCTAAAACTTTTTTTAATGACGATAATCCTATTGTAATACAAAATTTGAATTCGGATTCTATTGCAGGATATGTAATATTGCAGGATATTGAGGGAAATCCGGCTATGTTATTGCGCGTAAACGAATCCCGATCTCTATATAATGAAGGACAAAATAGTATTTTTTATTTTATTTTAATGCTGATGATTGCAGGAGTAGTAATGGGATTATCCATATTATTTTATCTAGATAAAGCAATATTGTCCAAGTTATTTGTTTTAACTAATAATGTAAAAATAATAGGGAAAAGTAAGAATTTTTCAGGAAGAATACCGGTAAATGGGGATGGAGATGAACTTTCTCAGTTTGCCCAGTCTATAAATGTAATGCTGGAAAAACTTGAAAAATCACATATAATTTTGGCTAAAAGCGAAGAAAGGTTTAGACAACTAGCTGAAAATATAGAAGAAGTATTCTGGATTTTTGATGTTAATAAAGGCAATTTTTTATATTTAAGTCCTGCTTATGAGAAAATATGGGGACATAATGTTGAAAGTGTATGTAAAAATCCCAAAAAATGGATTGAATATGTTCATCCTGATGATAAATCTATTATAAAAAATTTTTTTCCATTTCCGCATAATAGTAAAGGGGATACCACAGTTGAATATAGAATAATCACTTCTGATAATGAAATAAAATGGATCAGATCTCACTTCTCGGTCATAACCGATGATCGTGGCGAAGTGAATCGATTAGTTGGTATTTCAGAGGAAATAACTGAAAGAAAAAAACATGAAAGAGAATTAGAGAATACTAAAAACCGGCTTGATTTTTTAATTTCGGCCACTCCCGCAGTCATATATACGGTGGATAATAATCCTCCCTATAAAACTAATTTTATCAGTGAAAATGTGGAAAAAGTACTGGGATATGATATTGAAAAATTCTTAGCGGATCCCTATTTCTGGACCAAAAAGATCCATCCTGATGATCTCCACCAAGCAGAGTTGGATATGGAATTGCTTGTAGAAAAAGGACACCATACTTATGAATACCGTATAAAAAAATCAGATGGAACTTATATCTGGTTGAGGGATGATGCAAATGTGGTTAAAGATGAAGAAGGCAAAGCTGTAGAGATTGCAGGTTATTGGATAGATATTACCAAACGTAAAAAAGCAGAAAAAGCCTTAGCTAAATCAGAAAGCATATATCGTACTATTTTTGAGAATACCGGCACCGCAACAGCAATGATTAAAAAAGACATGACTATTTCACTGATAAATACAGAATTTGAAAAATTATCGGGATACACTAAAAATGAAATTGAGGGAAGATTGAAGTACACTGACATGATTTTTGAAAAAGAATCAGAAAAAGTCGATGAGTGTCATCGCCAAAATATGGAATATCCTGATTTAAATCCCTGCAACTATGAAACTATACTGCGTGACCATAGCGGGGACCTTAAAAATATAATGGTTACTATTGCTTTAATTCCTGAAATGGAATATACTTTAGCTTCAATTATTGATGTCACAGAACATAAAAAAGCAGATAATAAAATAAGATCATCATTAAAAGAAAAAGAGATACTACTGCGTGAATTACATCACCGGGTAAAAAATAATCTCCAGGTAATATCCAGTTTGCTTTCTCTCCAATCCCGATATATAGACGATGAAGAAGTTTTAAATCTATTTAAAGATAGTCAAAATCGTGTTAAATCCATGACTCTTGTTCATGAAAAACTTTATCAATCACAGAATTTGTCGGAAGTGGATTTAAAGGTATATGTTAAAGAATTAGCAGGAGTGATATTCCGCTCTTATGGTGTTTCTACTTCCAAAGTGACATTAGATTTAGACATAGAACAGTCTGTAGAATTGAATACAGCTATTCCATTAGGATTAATAATCACCGAACTGCTTACAAACTCTTTAAAATATGCTTTCCCCTCAAAAGAATCTGGCGAAATAAAAATATCTTTTCATGAAAATGACTCGGGAAAATATGTTTTAAAGGTAGCAGATAATGGTGTGGGACTTCCTGAGGGCTTAGATGTAATGAAATCTAAATCATTAGGACTAAGGTTAGTTCGAACATTAGCTAATCAACTTGGCGGGGATATTGAAATCGGAAATCCTCCTGGGGCAAATTTCAAGATCATCTTTTAATAAATAAATACCATAAATTTAATAATAACTCTAAGACAATTAGGAATTAAACAAGTTAATTCATTTAAATATTTTAATATTTCGCAGGTGAATATTATAATCGAGTATGTAGGAAGGTGGAATAAATGTCTCGCGCAAAAATAATGGTCGTTGAAGATGAAATGATAACTGCAGAAGATATGAAGGATGGGCTGGAGGAATTAGGTTACAATGTAATTGCAGTTGTTTCAACTGGTGAAGAAGCGGTTAAATTAGCAGAAGAGATGTCTCCAGATTTGGTGCTTATGGACATTATGCTTGCTGGTAAGATGGATGGTATAGAAGCAGCAGAAAATATCAGGGGCCGTTTTGGAATACCGGTAATATATCTTACTGCATATTCTGATGAAAATACAGTGGCCCGTGCTAAGATAACTGAACCCTCAGGATATATCATTAAAGGCGGGGTTGACTATTTAAATAAGCCATTTGAAGAAGGGGAATTACATACTGCTATTGAAATTACTCTATACAAACATAAAATGGAATTAAGACTGCGTGAAAATCAGAGGTGGTTAGCCGCTGTTCTTAAAAATATTTCTGAGGCATTAATTGTGACGGGATCAAATCGCCAGATAAAATTCATGAATTACATGGCCGAAGAAATCACTGGATGGCTACAAGAAGATGCATTGGGAAATGACTTGATAGAAGTTTTAAATCCATTAAGTGGTCAACTAGCACTTCTAAAGATGGATGATGTTTCAATGGCTCGGAAAGTCGAACTTTCCAAGGAAATAATTAGAGATAAAGAGAACAATAGAATCACAATTCATGGTTCCATGTCCCCAATAAAAAACGAAAAAGGCGACGTGGAAGGATGGGTGATTGTATTTCGACAATGATTCCATAGGCCTTATTCAAGCCATATCTGCCCAATTTTTTTGAATTTTTGATTAAGTATGCAAATTTCAATATACTTGGGATAACATAATTAATAATATGGAACCCGTGCATACATGCAAATTATTTGGAGCAATACGAGCCATATTGGGTATTAAAAATGCTTTACCTATAATCCATGGTCCTGCAGGGTGTTCATACCATATTCGTTATTTATTGGGTCTTAGAAGCGGATCAAATCTTCAGCTATGCTCTACTGAACTTACTCAAGAAGATGTTGTTTTTGGTGCGGAAGAAAAACTTTCCCATACTATTTTGGAAGCAGATAATCTATACTCACCTGATTTAATTGTTGTTTTGAGTTCATGTTCTACCAGCCTTATTGGAGAAAATATTTTTAGAGTTGCTAAAGAATGCAAACCTAAAATAAAATCTGAAATTATTGCTATTAGTGCTGGGGGATTTGAAGGCGATCAAACTGATGGCTATATTGAAGTTATGATGGCTTTAATTGAATGGAGCATTTCAAAAATAAAATTGGATAATTCAAATGAGGAATCCCTTAACTCATTAAAAAATAATTATTTAGCAGCTGATCGTTTTAAGAAAAGAATTCCAGCAGTTAATGAAACCAATAAACCTCATATTTTAGAATCAGATACACAATTGAGAAAAAATAAAATATTTCCTCATAGAAATAAATTTTTAAATTTAATCGGAATATTTAGGGGTGGATTTGATTTATTTAATCTTAAAAAGACATTGAAACGCATGGGTGTCACATTAAACTGTGTTTTAACCGCTGGAAGTACTTTAGAAGATTTAAAAAGAATTCATCGTGCAAATTTAAATTATTCTTTGTGTGACATCTCGGGCATAGAACCATCTTTATTATTAAAAGAAAGATTTTCAACAGAATTTATGCATTATCCTTTTCCTTTAGGATTTTCCAATTCATATAACTTTTTTAAAAATATAATTGATTTTTTAGAGATAGAATACTCCTTGGAAAATGAAAAGAATGAATATTATGGAGTTATGAAAAACTATAAAGATAAATTGGCTGGTTATAAAGTGGCCATTATAGCGGGACCTACTCGGGGAACTGCTTTAATGGATTTCACTATTGAACTGGGCATGAAACCTGTTTTAATATCTTTGGATTTGTTGGGGAGCTACACTATGGAAAATCTAAACAAAATTATTGTAGATTGTGATGTATCTCCTGGTGACAAACCGGAAATTCTTCAAAAACCAGATTTAATGCAAATTAGAGATTTAATTAACCATAGCAAACCCGATTTAATAGTGGGTGGTATGGGCGAATTGGGATTGTCCAATGAATTTGAAATTCCTCTTCTGGATGTAATGCATGCTCAAGAGATTACTATGGGCTGGGAAGGGGCAGTTAAGACAGCAGAAAACATATATGATGTCTTGGATTCCGGCCAAAAATAATATAAAATGGATGTTAACGGTTAATACGGATTATTTTAAAGTATTTTCTTGAGTATTATTCTTTTGGAGATGCATATCACAAATTATATATAATATTGAGTTACTGAAACAAATATAGTCATTCTTTCGGAGGTTAAAGTGATGTCAGAGGAAAATGTTGTATACATTGGAAACAAGCCCGTAATGAACTATGTTTTAGCTGTAGTGACTCAAATGAACGGTGGAACTACTGATGTGGTTTTAAAAGCCAGAGGCAGAGCCATAAGCCGAGCAGTTGATGTTGCAGAAATTGTTAGAAACCGGTTCATCCCAGACATTGACGTAAATAATATTGACATTAGTACTGAGGAAATCATAGGTAACGAGGGAACAGCAACAAACGTTTCAGCAATTGAAATACTTCTTCGAAAAGATTAGTAGAATTAAAAAATGAAACTAAATAGTTTCATTATTTCTTTAATTTTTATTTTAATACTTAATTAGTGAAAACTATCAAATATCCTCTGATTTACTTATTTTCAAGAGATTAAAACTAGAAATAAATCTTTTTTAACTAACTCTTATAAAAAAAGAGTATATGAATGAAAAATATCATTCATTCTTTTTGCGTCGTTTCATAATGGTTCTAATAGCGATAAGGGCTATTATGACTAATATTACTATTCCTGCAGTATAGTAGGTAAATATGGAAGTAGGTCCCTGTTCCTTAGAACTGTTTAGAGAATAAACATAACCGTCGCCGCTGGCCATGTAAATTGTTTCGCCATAAACAACAGGGGAAGAACTTATTGGTGAATTGAAAAGGAAGTACCCGGGAGAATAAGTCCATTCTTCTTTACCACTGTATTTGTTCAGGACATAAAGTGTGCCGTCATCTGAACCAAATGCAATTTTATTATCAAATAATGCGGCAGTTGATTTAACAGCTCCTCCTGTTTTATAAGACCATTTAAGTGTTCCATCCCGAGTATCAAGACAGGTCATATTTCCTTCATCAGATCCAATAAATAAACTATTTTCATTTTTGTCGAGGGTAGGAGAAGATCTTACTTTATTTCCAAGGCTATATTTCCAGTTTAAAGATCCATCGTCACGGTTTACCGAGTAAATATTTCCATCATTTGATCCAACATACACAGAACCATTATAATATGCTGGTGAGGAATAAATGGCATCTCCTGCAGTATAACTCCAAATTTCATCTCCATTATCTGCATCTAAAGCAAATAACTTTCCATTAATTGATCCTACATATAATGTACCGTTTACAATAACTGGGGATGATTTAACTGCATTTCCTGTGTCAAACTCCCATTTTTTCTCACCATCATCTGTATCTAAAGCATATACTCGTCCATCATTGGATCCTACATATACTGTATTATTTAAAGCAGCAGCAGTCGATTCAATGGAGTTTCCGCTTTTGAATTTCCATTCAACATCTCCATTTTTTGAGTCCATTGCATATAAATAACCATCTTTAGATCCTACATATAAAGTATCGTTTTTCACTATTGGTGAAGCTATAATGGCCCCATCAGTATCATAATCCCATAATTTAGTTCCATCTTCTAAATTAATTGCATAAATATTTCCATTAGTAGATCCTATGTACATCATTTTATTAAATAAAGCTGCGGATGATTGAATCGAAGCACCAGTTTGGAAGTACCATGTTTGGGACGTAAAATCCGCATCTTCTTTTAAAAATCCAGTATTTTCTATATTTTCATGAAACATCTGCCAATCGACAGCTGAAACAGGACTTATTAAGATGCACATCATAACAAGTCCAATAATAATGTTTTTCTTTTTAAACATCTTATCACCATATTCTAAGAAATTAAGCATCAAATAAAGGAAATAAATGATTTCCTTAATTAATCTTTAATTCTTCAAGTTTGTATTATATGTCTCTGTTGAATTTAGTAACACCTAATGCGAAGAATAACAGGGTAAAACCTGCTAAAACAGCTATATCTAACCACACATCTCCAATACTAGCTCCTTTTAACATCACGGCTCTTAATGCATCATTAGCATAAGTTAAGGGCACGATGTAAGCAATTTTTTGGAATATCCAGGGCATAGTTTCTAGGGGGTAAAATACTCCTGAAACAAACATCATGGGCATGGTAAATGGCATCACCATTTGCATATAGTCTTCCTGTGTGCCCACGCGAGCAGAGATCATTATCCCGAATCCTACAAAACATAATGCGGAAAGCACCAGTAGTAACAATGTAAGTGCCATACTTCCCTTTATGATTATGCCGAATAGAAGTATGGCTGCTACAATTAAAATCATGGCCCTGACAGTTTCAATAATCAATTTCGAAATAATTTTGCCTCCAACGACTGTGGAAACACTGGTGGGGGTCATGAATAACCTGGCTAATTCTCCTCTTTCTCTCTCACCAGCAATAGATTCTCCCATACCAAACATGCAGGAGAACATTATAGTCATTGCCAGAACAGCAGGCACCAGGAAGTCAATATATTGGATGTCTCCATATATTTTGTCTATCTGGAAGTTAATAGTGTTCACCAAACTCTGGAAACTATTTGCAACACTCTGTGGCTGTGATGCAGCAGATTGTGTTGAATTCACCTGAACATTGGATTGATTACTTGAAGAACTTTGTAATTGCCCAGAACCACTATTTTGCATTTTTTCAATACCTACTTCGGCAGAAATACGACTAAATAATGATTGGGTGGCTGGAATAATTGCCTGACTCGCCATTTGATCTGAAGAGTCTACATAAAGCACAACACTCTGAGCCTGATTACTTGTTAAATTATCATAATTTGAGGGTAATATAATGGCGGCTTTCACCTGACCAGATTCAACCATCGATTTACCTTTATCGGGATCACTTATAATTCCTTTTACTTCATAAAGACTCATATTTTTAATTTCATTCAAAGTGTGGTTAGTAAGAGATCCATGACTTTGATCAACCACTACAACGGGTATATTTTCAAGACTTCCACCCATCCCATAACCAAAAAGAGTTATCATAATTATGGGAAACAACATTAAAGATATAAGGCGCGGTTTATGTCTCCAAAGAACCATTAGGTCTTTTTTGAGCATCCAAACGACCTTTTTGGTCTCCATTATTCTTCCTCCGTCTTATTTTTTTCTTTAGCCGTAACTTTCATAAAAACATCTTCTAAAGAGGGATCTTTGGTTGAAATAGAAGTGATATTTCCATTATTTTGCATGATAGTCCAGATAACATCATTAACTGCTGTTTTGCAGTTTTCATCCATTTGCATTATTATCCTACCGGAATGATGTTGGGTAATCTCGAATACAACAGGCAGCTTTGTTATTTCAGTAACTAGATTTTCGTCCAGATTGCTGACCATTATACTCATCTGTTTAGAACTATCCTCCTGGCGTTCTAACTCTGCAACTGCAGTTTTTAGGTCATTGAAAGTGTTTTCTTTTCCCACTGGATTTTCCTGCCCTATTTTATCAATAATTGTCCCTATTTTTGCTTTTTTCTCGGATTCTTCCTGTTTTATCATGGTGTCTTTGAGGCCTTGAGGAGTATCATATGCTGCTAAGACTCCTTGATTAATTATTCCTACATTATCACATAGTAGTTCGACCTCATACATGTCGTGAGAACATAAAATGATGGTATGGCCCTTTTCATTCAGTTCACTTATTAAATCCCAGAGCACTCTTTTTGTTGTGGGGTCAAGACCAATAGTAGGTTCGTCTAAAAACAGTATATCTGGCTGATGAACAAGACTAGCTACTACAGAAACTTTTTGCTTTTGTCCTCCGGACATTTGGCTTACTTGTTTGTCTGCAGCATATTTAATATCAACCAGTTCCATTAATTCATCAATTCTTTTTTCTTTTAAGTCACGAGGCATACCATAAAAGTCTGCACATAATTCTGCGTTTTCTCTAGCAGTTAAATCACCATAAAGGCTTACTAATTGGGGAACCATTCCAATTTTAGTTCTTACTTCATTTGGCTTTTTTTTCACATCATATCCTGCCACATTAGCAGTTCCTGATGTGGGGGATATTAGGCAAGTGAGCATTTTTATAGTGGTTGTTTTTCCAGCACCATTGGGGCCTAAAAAACCAAAAATGCTTTTGTTTGGAATTTTCATATTTAGTTCATCCACTGCCCGGAAATCACCATATTTTTTGGTGAGATCAAATGTTTCTATTGCATATTTCATTTTTTGACACATCCTTTGCATTGGTGGACCATTAAATTCAATAAATTAAAGTTATTTTTCATCTTCCGCTGGGATTTCAGACCAGAAATTTTCCCAAATTTTTGCAATATGCTCTTCTACAATGTATTTTATTTTAAGTACAGTTGCTTCGCCTTTGGGAGTGATTTCATAATATTTGACTTTTCTTTTTCCTTGACGTTCCCAGGTACCTTCAATAAGTCCTTTTTTTTCTAAATCATGGAGTATGGGGTAAACTAAGCTCGGTCCAGGTGGTTTAATTTTTTCATGCACATTTTTGAGGTTATAAAAATCATTGAGTTTATTCATTATTTCATAACCATGTGTCTTTTCTTTGTAGATCATCCAAAGAATTACAGTTTTTCCAAATCCTCTCATAAATCCTTTGATTATTTTTTCATCATATAGGTCCAAGCACATCTTTTCATTTTTAATAGATATTTGATTATCAACTTCATTTTCATTTTTTGAGGCTATTTTTTCCTCTTTCAATTAATTTCCCCCTATTTAAATCAATAAATATCACTATTTTATTTTTCACAAAAATTACTTACGATTTATTGATATATCATAAAACCGATATATTAGAATTGCGATATACTGATTATTTGATACAATATATAAATGTTTTCATGGCGGTGGGGATTTATAATATGAAATTCATTTAAAAAGAGCAAGTATCTTTTAATAAATCGTGGCCAAACAATTGCTGCCTTCTATTGGGACGCAAAAATTTAATAGAAAAATTTTGTCTGGATGAACCTATTATCAAATTCATCCATAGCTAGCAATTATTCTACATAGACCTTAATTTTCGTTTTATTCTCTTCATCTTCCACATCAACAATCTTACCTTCTGCTCCATTTTTCACAGCGTCGATAATTTCTTCTATATTGATTTGATCAAGGCCTGATTCCTTTAATTTAGGATCGTAGGTTTTTGCAAGTTTTAATCCCACATCTACTAGTGAAATAGGGATGTTAATATTTACTTTAGGCTTATCATCCATGGTTCTAACTCGAACCTTTAACCATTTCGCACCACTTTTAGGTATAATTTCGTCATCACTTTTTTCTAGAGCGCTAAGCAATTCCATGCCTTCCTCTGCAGTAATTTTTCCTTCTTCAACCATTTCTAAAATTTGCATTCTTTCTTCAGACACATTTTTATTCATATTTAACCCTCCTATTAAATATAATCATTCATTAAGCAGTTTTAAAGCTTCGTCCTTACTAATTTCTCCATTGCTGAGTTTTTCTAAAACCTCTTTTTGGTTAATGGATGTTTTATCAACTTTATGTCCCAAAGCAAAAATCACGTCATCCAGTTTATTCCTTACTGTGGGATAAGATATTCCTAATTCTTTTTCAATTTCTTTGATGTTGCCCCTGTTTTTAATAAAAACTTCAACAAAATATTGCTGTTCTTTAGTTAATCTGCAAAATTTGCATAACTCAAACTCCCCTTTTATAGTTGTTTCGCATTTTTTACAGTATATTTCCGTGATTTTTGTTTCATTTTGACAGATTGGGCAGTTTCCCAGCACTTCACGTTTCATAAATCTCTCAACCCTTATAATGTGTAAATTTTCACTACAATTTTTTCATTATTTTCGTCGTAGGCTTCAACATTTAACAGTTCAAATGGCTCCATGGCTTTCAAATTTTCAATAATGTAATCGACATCTTCACTATTCATTTTTTTTAAAAAATTAGCTATAACTGCACCTTTATTTGGCGTAGATTTATTATTTTTTGATTTTGGAGGACTATACTTGATAATTAATTTAATAATCCATTTAATAATCCCTAATCGTAGGGCGGGGATTGGAAATGAAAATTTGCCAGTTTTTATATATATTTTTATTTTTTTCGCCATCATGTTATTCGCCTAATTACGCTCACTTTAAATAATCAACTCAATCGGAATCTAACTTAATATTTTCAATTTGTACTATATAAATATATTGAATATATTAATATTAATTTCAATATTGTCAAATATAATATTAATATTTTTAATTTATCAGAGATTTTTATAGATTTCGAGTTTTTTTCTCTAGATAATTAAAAAACAATAAACTGATGATATTTCCAATTCGGTAATTATTAAAAAACTTAATAAAATAAAGAGGCTAAAAAAATAAAACATGAAAATTGGTTTTTCTACTCTGGCACTATTCATGAATTCATTTGAGTATTTTTTGGAAATTGCATCTAATGGGGGATTTCAATTAATGGAAATCTTATGTGAGGGTCCTTACTGGCCGCGTAATATGATAGCGAACAGTGGAAACTTAGAAATCTTTGATTCTTATGATATTGATATATTTCTTCATGCACCTACTATTGACATCAATCCTGCCAGTTTAAATCCAGGTATACGGGAAGAGTCCCAAAGACAGATGAAGGAAACTTCAGACTTTGCAGCTTTAATTGGGGCTAAAGCCATTACTACTCATCCAGGAATGATCCAGCGTCAGGAAGAAAGAGTTAGAAATTTTGCTATTAAACATGCAATAGTAAATCTCACTGAATGTGCTGATTATGCTCAATCAAGAGGAATCTTTTTTTCAATAGAGAATATGCCTTATCGCTACAAATATCTATGTAATACGGCGTTGGAACATGAATTTTTTGTTAAAAAATGTGGGTGTATGGCCACTGTAGACATGGGACATGCTAATACTACAACTCATCCTGCAGAATTTTTAAAGATTAAAAACACATATTACTATCATCTAAGTGATAATAATGGTGAAAAGGATCAGCATCTATCTTTGGGGGAGGGAAATCTTGATTTAAGTCTTTTAAAGGGTATTAAAAGGGGAATAATAGAACTTAATAATTACGATGCAGTTTTAAAAAGTAAAAAAATACTGGATGCGCTAAATGGTAATGAAATCAATTAAAAAACCATTTTTATTAACTTAATAAGGCTTATATTGATAAACTAAAACGGGTATATGTTTTGAGTTATATGCTATTAATTGTATTTTGTTAAATATTCTGTAAATTTTATATGGGGGTGTTTTATGAAAACTACTCAAAAACAACGATTAATGACTACTAATCGAATTGAAACCTTGGTAGATGGTATATTTGCTATTGCAATGACTCTTTTGGTTTTAACACTGGAAGTTCCGGATTTTCCTTCTCCTGTAACTAATGCCACTCTTCAGGCCTATTTATTAAGTATTTCTTCTAAATTTTTTATTTATGCTTTAAGCTTTATTTTACTGGCGGTTTTTTGGAGAATACATCATGTGCAATTTCATAATATAAAAAAGTCTGACAGTAAATTAATATGGATAAATGTAATATGGGTAATGTTTGTGGCTCTTGTACCTTTTTCCACGTCTTTGGTGGGAGATTATGGATCTTTAGAAGTTGCAGCTGTTTTTTTTAACATTAACATGTTTTTTATCGGAATATTGTCATTTTTCAACTGGTATTATGCTGTTCATCATGGATTGATGGATAATATGGTAATAAAAGAGTATAAACGGCATCTTAGATTGTATTTATTGTTACCTGTGGTTGCCATAATTGCTATTTTAATGAGCTTTATAATTCCTGCCTGGAGCCAGCTGTCTTTTATTCTTATAAGTCCATTTAAAATAATAAATGATAAATTATAAGATTATGCATCATTGGAAATCACCTGAACTTCTTCTATTTATTGAAGTTAACTGGGGCCTCTTGTGAGATTAAAATCAAGTACATGCCCTCCGGTGGTTTCACCAGCTGAGATAAAGTGCATGTTAAAATCCTGTTGATTGATAGAAACATGGGTAAGAGGACACCCGAATCCAACTAAAACTCCAGTAACATTTTTTTATAGAATACTGTCTGATTTTAATAATTTCGGATAAAGGATTCATTAAATCTTCGGAAGCTGGCTTATTTCGTACTGTAATGTGTTCAAAGGTACATGAGGCCGGGAAAACTAAAAGTTGGAACTTTTCTGGAAATTAGATGATGTATCTTGAAATGTTTGATAATTAACTGAATTAATTTTAAAAATTTGTCTTGGCTTGAATTTTGTGGCCATTGCAAAGGGAACTTCTAACTTGTCAGAAGCCCTTTTAATTTCTCATGTGAATTTTATTTGATAAATTATCCCATTTTTTATTACTATTTTTCCATCCATATAATTGAAAGTTCCACTCCCAGTATCGCCATGGCTTTTAAGTTCTCTGACTGTATCATGGCCTAAGTAATCACCATTTGCTAATGTGTTGAGAGTAGAAACTTGACATAATATATTCTAATCGTTTAAATCAGATGAAATGAGTATTTCAGGATTGATCCAACAGATATCATCATCATTAAAATTAAATAGATTTTAGGGGATTGCACAATTGCACAGGTTAATAAAATACTTAGACTAGGACTATAACTAAATTATGTATGGAGGTTAGTTAAACCTTTAAAAAAAATATGGGGGAGATTCCATGAGCTGTTACTTGAGGCACATGAAAAATGTCATGAAGGAAGCAGGTTTAGATCCGCAAGATAAATATGAACGAAAAGAAGTTGATCTTGCTATACGTCGGGTGGTTGGAGAAAAAGAAGATCAAAAATGCAATTTAGTGTGGAAAAAAGTAAAAATTTGGCTGCATGATGTGGAGAAATATACTGAACTAGTGGATGGATTGAAAGAGGAGTACGAACATTTATAATTAAAAATTAATATTGAGAATTTCTCGAATGTTGTATATTACTACGTCTGCAGCAGAAAAAACCTTTTCTGGAACGTCTTCTTCCTGTTGCAAAGTTAGAACACCAATATCTGCTTCTTCAAAAGCTAAAATATCATTAGAACCATTTCCAACCATCATAACTTTGTATTTTTCTTTTAATTGCCTAACGATTTCTTTTTTCCGTTTTGTACTTGCAGTACCAAATACATTGTTGGGGGGGATGGAAATAAATTGTGCTAATTGTTTTAAAGATCCTTTTCGATCACCGGATGCAATGAATATGTCTATATTCATTTTTTTAAGAGTATTTATTACTTCAGATACTTCTGGAAATATTTTACCACCTGCGGTTATCGTAAATTCAACTTTATTAGTATCCATATCCATAATAAATCCAGATCCGCTGCATATCTGGACATTGTATTTTTTATCCAGCACGGCTTTTATACTGTCCTGTATGTCTTTTATCGTGGAATTATCTTGCTTTAAAGATTTTAAAACGTCTTCTTTATTAACATCATTGGTGGAGTAACTGATATCAAAATCCACATTATTGTTTTTAATAAACTGGTAAATTGTTTGATCTCCCTTTGCATTAATCAAACACTTCGCAGGGTCTGTTTGCAATACTACAAGTGCTCTATTTCCAGTATAATCGACTATATCCATAGAATTCATATAATCGCAAATTTCACTCGTTTTAATATTTTTAAGAGCACGATAACGTTTTATTAAAGTTCCAGAGTTGTCAAATACAACAGCTTTAGGTTTCAGGGAATTCATACAATTGAAAATTAGTGGAATATCTATTTAAAATTATTTAATTTTTTGTCAGTATAAATAATTATTAAAAATTTTTTTAAATAAATCCCCATGAATTCATGAAGAAGTAACCTCCTACGCCAATTAAGAAAATTCCACAGATCTTCATAACATTTTTGTAAGTATTTTGATTCATTAGGCTGGTGCTTCTAGATGAGAAAAAGGAAACTGCGCTGAACCAAACGAGATCAGATGACCAGTGCCCAATTAAAAACCCTATTAGTCCTATAACTCCTGCCATACCCACTCCCTTAAATAAAAATGCGCCCCCTATAGTGGCCCACCATATAAAAAAGTAGGGGTTACTCACGCTTGTTACAATTCCACTTAATATGGATTGATATTTGGTTTTATCAACCGTTATTTCTTTGTTTTGATTTGAAATAGGGGAATTTTTTACTAATTGTAATCCCATGAGCATGAGGACAATTCCCCCAACTAATCCAATAATAAATGCGGCTAGGGGTGATCCAATAACCCCTCCTAAACCAGTCATGATTAATAGAACAATGGCTAATTCTACAAGCATGTGGCCGCTTACGATTAAGGGGCCTGATAAAAAACCTTTTTGCATGGAATCAGAAATAGTAACTGTTAGCATGGGCCCTGGAGCAATAGCACCAGATAATCCTACTAAAAAGGCAGTTAATGTAAATAAAGCTACATCTATCATTAAATCACTAAGAATATGTGTAAAAAAATCAGTTGAACTGATGGGAAATTTTATTAAAAGATTAATTTAAAAATTGCTAATTACATTCATTTAAAATTTTTGTAATTTCATTAAGGTGGTAATCAATTTCTTCGACCTGTTCTTTTTTAAAGGATCTAGAACGGCTTAAATATCTAAGGCGCTCAGAAACGTGGTTCATTTTATTAAGAATATCAGTAATGTATACTCTGTTCTGGTACATCTAAACACCAAATAAGTATATGTCAAACTAGAGTATATACTTGTGGTTAGTAAATTATGGGTCAAAGATTATTGTTATATAATAACCTAATAGAAAGTTCTTGTCTGTTTATTTCATAAAAAGAAATAAAAAATTCACTCCAGAAAATCAATGGAGCGACCTATCTTCATTTCAATTGCTTTTTCATAAACCGTCCAGGATGTGGCAATGTCCTGAACTGCCAGTCCTGTGGAATCAAATATGGTAATTTCTTCATCAGATATTCTGCCTGGGTTTTTCCCTATTATAACATCACCCAGATTACCTGCTAAATCCTGTTCCTGGAGCAGCCCCCTGCTAAATGGAACATTTATCTCTCCGCTGTGACTGGCCTGATCCCAGTTGTCAATGAAAACTCTTGACTTTAAAACTAATTCTGTTTCTAATTCTTCTTTTCCAGGTGCATCAGCCCCCATGGCATTTATATGGGTTCCTGGTGAAATCCATTCAGTTTTAATTACAGGGTGATCTACAGGTGTCACAGTCACAACAATGTCTTTGTTTTCTACAGCTTTTTGAGGAGAATCTACTGCTTTTACTGGGATATCGTATGTTTCAGACATTTTCTTAGCAAAGGCCTCTCTAGAAGAGCAGGTACGACAGTAAACTTCAGCTTCCTGAATATCTATTACTTCATTTAAGGCCATAAGTTGAGTATAAGCTTGTTTTCCAGCACCGACAAGCCCCAAAGTTTCTACATCTTTCCTTGCTAAGTATTTGGCAGCAACTCCTCCTGCTGCACCGGTTCGCATATTGGTAATCCAGGTACCGTCCATAATGGCCAGGGGGAAACCGGTTTCAGGATCCACTAATTCTATCATAGCCATTACCGTGGGTAAATCCTGTTTTTGGGGATTGGTGGGATGTACATTAACACATTTCACTCCGGATTCCCCCAAGTCCTGCAGATAGCAGGGCATAATTCGCAAATCCCCTTTTTCAAAAAATAAATATTCTTTGGCAGGCATCTGAACTCTTTTGTGGGCGTGTTCGGCATATGCCATTTCAACAGCATCTAAAACTTGATCCATCTGGATAAGTTCTTTTATTTCACTTTGGGTTAAAATTATAGTTTTTTTCATTGATGCACCTGATTTTTTTATCCAATCAGATATCTTAACTTCACTATTTTTACTAATCCCATTTCCACAATCCTTAAACTTAATTCAAGAATTTTGATGAAATCTTGTTGGTACTTTATAGGCAGTTTCCTACTTAAATGTTACTATTTGTGTATAATAATTCCTATTTTGTGAAATATTTAATATCTAAAATTAATCAACTAGAAACATATTCAAATCATAAATGGAACATTGGATTTATATTCTCCATATTCTGGATATTCTATTGTAATTTCTTTTTCTTCCTTTTTACAAACATCTAAATACTTATAAATCAATATGGGTGCAAATATTAAAGTTAATGGTGTAGGCCAACCAAAAAACCACCCTAAAATAATCAGTATGAATCCTAAATACTGCGGATGTCTGCTGTACTTATAAATTCCTCCGGTAACTAACCCGTGGTCTTTAGAATGGATATAAAGAGTTATCCAGGCCAGTAAAATTAGTATGGTCCCTATTAATATTAAAATAGAACCATAAATCATGGCCATATCAAAACCCAAACCCACCCCTAGAAAATTAACTTCTAAAACATTAGGTGGTAGTTGTGTTCCAGGGGTAAAAAAATATTTAGATGCCAGTAGGATTGTCAGTGGTATTCCATACATTTCCACAAATAATGATATAAAAAATGCCACCACCAGCCCGTATTCTAACCAACCGGCTTTCCGGCGAAATGACAGTGGAATTAAAAATGCGACAAATAACAATATAAAAAACAGAACAATTTGCCATTTTTGAGTAACCACGGCAGTTATCACGTTACTGGTCAAATAAGCGTAGAAATGTATGTAGAATTCTTGGAACCAGAATAATGGTATCAAAAAGAACATTAACAATATAATTCGCGGAATAATATTTTTTAAGGAGTTCATTTTTCCAGTACCATTATAATCTTTTAAATTAATGAGATAATTATATTCTAAATGAACTTCTATTTTTATATCATTGGATAATATAATATCTGTATAATATCTCAAATAGTAAATTTATAAAGAGTCATGTTAGTAACTACATTAGTAATAAATCATTGAAATAATGATGTTATACGTTATATTCACGTTTATATGGTTCATGAAATAAGTACTGTTAGGATTTTGCATGGACTTTCTTTTAAATGAATAATCGGGTGTTATTATGAATCTCCTGGAAAAATGTAAATCAATTAAGAATCATGAAATTACTGCCATAGATAATTTAAATGGATATGTTAAAGTAATTGAAGAAAAAAATCCGGACATTAATGCATTTCTAGAGATAAATCATGAAAAAGCCTTGAAAACGGCTGAAGAGATTGATTCTAGAATAGAAAATGGCGATAAAGTTGGAAAACTGGCAGGTATGGTCATTGGTATCAAAAGTAATATTAATGTAGAAGATTTCATCATATCTGCTGCTTCCAATACGTTAGAAAATTATCAGGGAAGTTACGATGCCACAGTCATAAAGAGAATAAAAGAAAACGATGGAATAATCATTGGAATGACTAACATGGATGAATTCGCAGCAGGAAGTTCCACTGAGTCTTCTTATTTCGGCCCAACAGATAATCCTACAGCACCGGGCCGTATACCTGGTGGGTCCAGTGGTGGAAGTGCGGCTGCCATTGCTGCTGAAATGTGTGATCTGGCATTAGGTTCTGATACTGGTGGATCAATTCGAAATCCGGCATCCCACTGTGGAGTCATGGGATTTAAACCAACCTATGGTGGAGTTTCCAGGCAAGGTCTTCTTGATTTAGCCATGAGTCTTGACCAAATAGGTCCTTTGGCTCGAGATACTTCGGGAATTGCTTTAATGTTAGATGTAATATCTGGAATGGATCCTAAAGAGTGCACTACTTTGGACTGGGAAGTACCACAGTTCACTTCCCTTGTGGAAAATGGTGAAGATTCACTAAAAGGAATGAAGCTGGGTGTAGTAAAACAATTCCAGGAAGTCACAGATGATGCAATAGTTAAAATTATTGAAAAATCCATTGATAAAATGAGCGATATGGGTGCAGAGGTAGTGGAATTAAGCTTTGATAATATTGATTTATGCCTACCTACTTACTACCTCATAAACTATGTGGAATTTTTCTCAGCCACCCGTAAATATGACGGCCGAAAATATGGATACAAAATAGAGGATGTTTGTGGTGAAGAAGTACTGCGAAGAATTCATATGGGTTCCTATATAAGTCAACAAGAATTCAGTGGAAAATATTATAAGAAGGCCTTACAGGCTAGATCCCTCATCCGGAAGGAAATAACCCAATTATTAAATGGAGTAGATGTCATTGTGAGCCCTACAGTTCCTAAATTACCACACAAATTAGGAGATACTTTAGAACCAATGGAAATGTACGCCTATGATGTATTGACTGTAATTGCAAACTTAGCAGGAATACCGGCATCCAGCCAAAAAGCAGGGGATGTAAATGGAATCCCTGTCGGATTACAAATGCAAGCAAAACCTCTGGACGATGACAAGATAATCCATGCTATGGCCGCATTGGAATCATCCTCTTAATTATTTTTTTAATTATTTAAATCTTAGTCAAATTTTCTTATTTAATTAAATGAGTTATGATAAAAGGCTGAAATCATGAAGATTGGACTAGTGCATCTTAAAGGAGCAGTCCCGGCATTTGAAAATTTTGGACACCTCCCCACTCATATAGTTGGACAAAACGGCATGGTTGAAGGGAATAACGCTCATAAAGTTTTAGATGGGTTAATAATTCCTGGTGGGAGTATAGTTGAATCAGGAAGTCTCACACCGGATTTGGCAGATGAGATAAAGAAGATGAATAGTCAGGGGAAATTCATTTTAGGAATATGTTCAGGGTTCCAGGTTCTTGCAAAAGAAACCGATATCGGTCGCAAATCACCTTGCCCAATAATAAAAGAAGGTCTGGGACTTTTAGATGTGAATTTTCAGCCCATGATCAGCAATGACCAGGTAGAGGCTAGGATAACAGATGAATCGTTTTTAACCCAGGGTTTGGTGGGTGAGAACATCAGTGGGTTCCACTGCCACACTTATGGTAAAATAGATGGTGATGCTGATCCTGTATTTTATTCCCATATTAGGCGGGTAAATTATACGGATGATCCTCAAGAAGTACTGGCAGGGGTTAAAAATCATGAAGGGAATGTTGTAGGAACCATGATTCATGGTTGCCTTGATAAAAACCCGCCACTGGTGGATAACATCCTGAATTACATTGATGCCAGTGAACAGGATAAGCTTCAAATAAAAACTGATAATCAGGAACTTTTAGATAGGTTAAAAGGTGAACTGGGTATAGGTACTGGGATAACTGTTCCTCCTTATAATAATACTTCAAAAAAACTTCCTTTGATGATCATGGTGGGAAGTACAGGTTCTGATTCGGGTAAAACATTTTTAAACACAGGACTTGCAGGGGCGCTGCGTAAAAAAGGACTTAAAGTAGGGATATTAAAAGTAGGCCCAGATATAAGGGATATCGTACCTGCTCTATATTTAATTAAAGAAGAGATGGAACCTCATTCATCAATAAAAATTGGAAATCTGGGATGGATGGACTTAGAAAATGTTTTAAAAAGTTTAAGTTCCTATGGTTATGATATAGTCCTTATTGAGGGAGTCATGAGTGTTTTCACAGGCATTTTAAATGAAAAAACTCCTTATTCATCTGCAGAAATTGCCAAAGCTGCTAATATTCCTATATTATTAGTTTCCGGCTGCAGTAAAGGAGGCATAGAAACAGCATCAGTGGATTTAATCTCTCACGCCATCATGTTACAAAAATTAGGCTTAAGTGTGCCGGGAATTATTTTAAACAGAGTTTATGATCCTGTAATATTTGAAAAAGCAGCAGAGTTCATTAAAAAATCTCTGGATGTAGAAATGGTAGCCAGTGTTCCTAAGGTTAAAATGGTTGAAAGGGGTAGCACTCCCGAGGTTGAAATCAAACTAGAAGATTTCTGTTTAGCTGCTCTTGAAACAGTTGAAAAATATTTGGATGCTGATGAAATATTAAAAATGGCTAAAACTCCACAATTTGGGAAGTATATGTCTATTGGCGATTTAGATAAGAAATTTGGTTCTTTTAGATAGTTAAATATTATATTTTAATTATTTGGCATATCTAATACTTTTTGAAAGTTTTAGACTATAGTCTAATAGATGATAAGTGAAAATTGATTTTGACTGTTTAGTTGGTAAAATTTTTGTATTTAATTAAATCATCAAAAATAAAACTGAAAAATTGTTTTGTGAGATAAGGTGAATGGGCCAATGGTTAGGTATTTAAAAGTAAAAATTAGAAAAAATATTTTTATTTTAAAAAATAGGGTTAAGTTGATTAACCCTCAAAATTGCCCTGTAATTCAGAATCTTCGCAATATTCTTCCCCATTCTGGATGATTATACCATCTGAGCCAATGTCATAAGTTAAAAACTGGGTAGGGGTTTTAGTACTCCTCATTTTTATTATATCCATAACTCTTTCCCGGCGTCCAGTATACGGGTTCTCCCTTCTCACCAGTTTAATTGCACCATAAACTGAGAAAAGAGCCAATTCATTGAATTCATTGGATGTTGCACTATCCAGTATAAGGACAGAGGTAATTCCTCTCTGTTTTAATTCATATACCAAAAGATCGAACTGATTTCTAAAATCATAGGGGGTTAATTTAGCAGTATATCCACCTAAACTGTCTATTATCACTACTTCAGTTTCGGGAGGTATGTCATGGAGTATTTTGGTGAAGTTACCTTTCATGGGATCCATATCCATACTTATCTCAGCCTCTGTGATTCTAGCCCTAATACCGGTTAATTCTACGAAAGTCAATAAACCTTGTTCTTCTAATTCTTGAGTGTTCCATCCAAATGAATTTGCCTGAACATGTAAATCATATGAATCTTCTTCTGCAGTTATATATGCGGTTGAATAACCGGCTTCACAGCTACTTATTGCAAATTTAAGACCAAAGATTGTTTTTCCACACCCTGCATCTCCAGTAATTAGCACGGACCTGCCATAGGGAAAGCCTCCCAAGGCATCATCTAATCCACCAATACCAATTTGAATTCTATCCATAAATACTTCCTCCATCTGATAAAATTAATTAGAATTAAAAAATTATTTATTATTAATACACATTATTATTTTGATCAATAGTTAATCAGTTAATATTATAATTTTATCTCCTTATTAAAATATTAAGCTAAGTTTAAATTAATTTATAAAATTATTAAAATATTAAAAAAATGAGAATTAGAATTTATAAACCTTTAAATTCTTTATATGCCTCAATTAAGTCAGCACCATTTAAAAAAACCAGACCATGTTCTTCTGCGTATTTTCTAGCATCATCAGTACTTAGTGAACCACCAGTAACATCGTCCATCATTTCACAGCACACTGCGACTTCTGTCAAACCGGCCATTTCCATGAGGGCTATGCTCATTTCGGTATGGCCCTTTCTTTTAAGGACGTGGCCTTCAGCGGCTCTTAAGAGCGTAACATGTCCTGGAGCTCTGAATAATTTTCCTAATTCTTTCTGAGTCCCTTTTTTACACATTAAGCCTAATTCTTTTATGGTGAATGCACGATCGTTGTCTGTAACTCCGGTGAATGTTTCGCGATGATTTAGAGTTATAGAAAATGCTGATTTTTCATCATATGGGATGTCTGTAGGGGATAATTCACTTAAAACTGGATATTTTTCTGCAGCGGCTTCCATTATGTCTGTCATAAAGGGTATTCCTAATTTATCTGAATTTTCTGAAGATAATGGTACGCAGAAAAGACCTCCTGCATCATTTCTCATTGTGGTCATGTGTTGAGGGGTCATAAATTCCGCTGCGACAATCATATCAGTTTCGCGTTCACGGTTATCGGCGTCAAATACTAGTACTATTTCACCGTTTTTTAATGCTTCTAAAGCTTTTTGAATCATGTAATCACTACCTGGATATATTTTAAAAAGAAATATCACTCTTTTATATTTAATGTCACACTATCGCCATCCCTTAAATGAAGAGATTTACGGAGACCTTCAGCGGCAACGAACTCTAAAAACTCTTCTGGATGAGTTGTTTTGGCTGGAAAAATGATAGCGCCTTTCACATTGTCCTGTAAATTTGCTTCAACCAACAAAACATTTCCAAAACCTTTTGAACCTTTTATAACTTCTGAATTTTTATTTTTAATTGAATGGATTTTATCTAAATCTTCTTTTTCAATTAAAATATTTAAAGTTCCCTTAAATGGAATAAAACCTAATTTATCTTTAAATTGGGATGTATATATGTCTTGTGACATGAAATACTCTCCTTTCCCTGATCCGGAAGTAATGAGACCATTTATTTTCATCATAATTCCTCTCTATTTCTATTATATTAAAATATTAATCTGGTTTTAGGTCCGTAAAACTCAGAAATTATTTATTTTTCCTATTAAAGTTCGCAATAATCAATTATCCGCACTAACTGTTTAAGATGTGGGAGTATGAAACTACTTACTCATGGCATGATATGTATAAGTTTCTATCATTAATTTTTACTAGTACTTGAAGTTTTATTATAAATTAAATCATCCTAATAATTTTTTAAATACTTTAAATCAGATTACAAACTAATGTTGAGAATATAGGCCCCCTAATATCAATTTCTTTATTATTTCCGGTTATATATTTCATAGCCACATTATCCAGCTGCAAATTTATATCTGAAAGGGAACGTGCAATGGTGCTTCTAATTGTAATTTCATTTCTTCCACTCACCACCATTTCTTCAATTTTGTAAGCAGCATCAGCGGCTAAAGATTCAATATAACTTATATTTGTAGGGATTCCTTTATTCAATGCATCTCTTATAAGTTCATTTTCCATTTTTCCTTCCATAGGAACTCCCACAATATTTCCATTATAAATATATATTTCATTGCTGGCTGCAGGTCCTAAAAGCTTAGTATTCTCCTCTTCTTCAACAGCTTTTAGATTGATTGGTTTGCCTAAAAATTCTCCTTCAAATATTTTAAATTCACAAGGGGATTCTGCAGATGCATTTTCTTTCCAGGCTTCTAAAATGCGGGTCATTAATAACTTCCCTTCTTCTGTCACAGGATAATAATTAATACGAAGCATGGTGGCTAAATCTCTATCTGAAAGTGATAATTTACGGTATATTTGGGGGTAAACCATCTCACGAATATCATTTTCTTGATGCAGCACCATAGCTATTCTTTCTGCACCTACTCCCAAATTCATCACTTCTTGGTCAATGCCATATTTTGCCAAGGCAATGGGCGAATAAAGTCCAAAAGTCGCGATTTCTACCCAATCTTTTAAGCGGGGATGATAACCATAAACCTCAGTTTGAGTTTCAGGTATGTAATATTTTGATTTTTTTTCGTCTGGAATGAATTTAAACTTGGAAAACCCAAAGTATTCCAATAAACTTTCTGAAACTGCTTTGCCCACATCTAAGGAGACATTCTCATCAACTATTACACATGATGCAGAGTGATAGGTCATAAGATGGCTGGAATCTTCTCTTTGTTCTCTTCTAAAACAACGATCAATTGAAAAGAGCTTCAATGGCAGTTGGGAGTTATTGTGGATGTTTTGCAGTGAGATAAACCAGCCAGAAGTCATGTGTGATCGGAGGGTGGTGCGGCTGGGCACGGGCTGCAGCTGATGAATTTCAGGGAAAACTCTCTCAAGAATCCTTAACCCCATATCGTCCTGTATTTCTAATGCATTAGAAACATCATGAACTAAATCGTCACCGGAGACATCTCCTTTTTTATACCCTCTAAAAACATCTTGCAGATTTTTCAGTAATTCCTCGTTCACATTCACGCCTAGACTTTCTATTTTTTCTATTTTATCCATTCCCAGTCCAATATCTGGCCGTGGCAGACCGGCTAGATAGAAACAACGGTCCAAAACTGCAGGAGCCTCTGGGCCGAACTGCTTGTAAACATGATCTTCTTCAATAAAAAGAGGATTTACAGTTTCTTGAAATCCTAATTGGAGATATGCTTGTCTAATTTCCCATATAGTATCGTATAATGTGTGAGTTTTCCCGGTGCAAAATCTTAACCGGGGGTACTGTTGATCATGGTGAGGGGGTTTCAAAAGTTTACCACTTTCAACCCAGGCCTTCTCAAAATCTTTTTTAGCAAGTTTAATAATCTTTTTCTTATTCAATTTATGCCTCCAAGTATTTTTAGAGTACCCATCGTAAAATTTAGAATTTTTATCATTTTGTATTTATTTATCTTTATTTTATATATTGGATAATGTTTAAAATTTTTATTTGGTTTTATTTATATTGATAGGATGCTCCATTTAGAGAGAATATTTAAGAATATTTTTTTAACAAAGGATGAAACCATAAAATTATAATAATCATGATAAGCAATTTCAAAACATGGAAAGCGAGATATATCAGTGTGATGTTTTAATCATTGGGTCTGGAGGAGCTGGCTGTAGAGCAGCTATAGAAGTTTCTAAATATAATTTAAAACCTATTATTATTTCTAAAGGATTATCTTTTAAATCCGGTTGTACAGGAATGGCTGAAGGGGGATATAATGCGGCTTTTGCATTTGTAGATAGTGATGATAATCCGGATATTCACTATGAAGATACTTTAAAAGGTGGGGGATTTCTTAATGATCCTGAATTGGCCAGAATATTAGTGGACGAATCTTCAAAACGATTGGTAGATCTAGAAAACTTTGGGGCCCTTTTTGATCGTCAAGAATCTGGAGAATTAAATCAGAGACCTTTTGGGGGCCAGAGATATAGGAGAACCTGTTTCCAGGGCGATAGGACTGGTCATGAAATGATTACGGCATTAAAAGAGGAAATAATTAAGCAGGGAATCGAAACTTTGGATGAGGTAATGATAACTGCTTTGATTTTGGATGAAAGTGGAAAAAAAGTTCAAGGAGCCGTAGGTGTATCACTAAAAGATTCTAGACTAATGATATTCCGGGCAAAATCAACTATTTTGGCTGCTGGTGGTGCTGGACAAATTTATCCAGTGACTTCTAACACTATTCAAAAGGGGGGTGATGGTTTTGCATTGGCTTGGAATGCTGGAGCCGATTTAATTGACATGGAACAGGTGCAGTTCCACCCTACAGGGATGGTATATCCTGATTCTCGAAAAGGGGTTTTAGTAACCGAAGCAGTTCGTGGAGAAGGAGGATTATTGCTTGATAAGGATGAAAACCGTTTCATGGGCAATTACGACTCTCGCATGGAATTAGCTACTAGGGATGTGGTTGCTAGGGCTATTTACAATGAGATAATGGAAGGAAGAGGTACAGAAAATGGGGGGGTATTTCTGGATGTAACTCACCTGGCCCCTGGGTTAATAGAAGAAAAACTGGAAACCATGCTGCTCCAATTTTTGGATGTGGGTGTGGACATTCGAAAAGAACCAATGGAAGTAGCTCCCACAGCTCACCACTTCATGGGGGGAGTTAAAATTGATAAAGATGGCAAAACCACTCTTAAAAATCTTTTTGCAGCAGGCGAGGTTACTGGGGGAGTGCATGGTGCTAACAGGTTAGGTGGAAATGCCCTAGCTGACACCCAGGTTTTTGGGCAAAGAGCAGGGGAATCAGCTGCAAAAAATGCTCTAAAATCAGATGATGGATTGAACAAGGTATTCATTGAAAGAGAAAAAAATAGGATAGAGGGTAAAATCAAAAAAGGAGATATTTCTCCTCAACAAATAAAAAAAGAACTTCAACAAACCATGTGGGAAAATGTGGCCATAATACGAACTGAAATGAGTCTTAGAATGGCTTTAAGGGTTATAAATCAATTAGAATCTCATTTGCAGAATATGGATGTTTCTGGGGAGTCTAAATTTAACAGGGATTTGCAAAATGCGTTAGAAGTTGAAAACATGATTGAAACAGCTAAAATGGTCATCACTGGGGCAGTATTGCGACAGGAAAGTAGGGGTTCTCATTATCGTGAAGATTTCTCTGAGACCCGGGATGACTGGAAAAAGAGTATAGTTTTAAATAGAAATGGCAAAATTGGTTTAATTCCAAGGTAATGAACTATTTTCTGATTTTCTTTTCTTTTTTTACAATTTCTAAAAATTTTTTAAAGTCATTTAAATTATCTAAAACAAAATCCGCACCACTGTCTTCTAATTCATTAATTGAGTATTCTCCGCTGGCAACTCCTATGGTGAGTACGCCTGCCATTATTCCTGCAGCCACATCCAGTGGAGTGTCACCAACAACAAAAATATTGTCTTTATCGGGAATAATCCCAAAATCATTTTTAGCCCTTTTTAAGGCTGTTTTAACCAGATTAGGCCGGTAATAACTGTCACTCCCAAAACCACCCAACTTGAAATAATGCCCCAGATTAACATGGTTGAGTTTAGCATAAGCAATAGTTTCCAGGTTACCAGTTAAAAGTCCCAAAACAACTTTTTTGTTTTCAAGCTCTTTTAGAAGTACTTGACACCCATCCATTACTTTAATTTTATCAAACTTCACATTAGCAATAAAATACTGGGAGAGACAATCAATAAAATCATTCTTCAAGGGACAGATTTCATTTTCATCAAGGCCTTCTTCAAGCAAAACTTCATGCATTATTTGAGGGTCTGTCTTTCCATGATAGTTAATTACATCAACGCAAGTATTTACATTAAAAATTTTTCTAAATGCATGGATAAATGCCTGGTGGTGACACTCAGATCTGTCAATTAATGTTTTATCTATATCAAATAGCACTAACTGCTTCATGAAATAACACCAAACACTTAATTTTCAATGAAGTTGGGATTCAAGTTTTTCAATCTTTAGAAAGCATCTCAACTGCGGCATTTTCAGCGATTTCAATAGCTTGGATTTCAGGGAAACTTATAACTTTTTTATTTTCCATTAAAATTTGCCCATTACAAATAGTGGTGTTAACATCACATCCATTGGCAGAATAAACAATATGGGATTTAGGATGTCTAAATGGAGTAAGATGAGATGTTTTCATATCTAAAAGAATCAGGTCTGCTTTTTTACCAACTTCAATAGTTCCCAGGTCATTTTTCATTCCCAAAGCATCGGCCCCATTTGCAGTGGCCATCTGAAACACTGTTTCTGCAGATAATGCTTCGGGATCCATATTATTGACTTTTTGCAGAAGGGCTGCCAGTTTCATTTCTTCTAAAATGTCCAGATTATTATTAGAAGCAGCGCCATCAGTACCTAGGGAAACACAAACTCCTTTTTTAATCATTTCATCAACTGGTGAAACTCCTGAAGCGAGTTTCATATTACTGGCCGGGTTATGGGATAATTTAACGCCTTTATTTTTTATAATTTCTACTTCTTCTGGAGAAAGATGCACAGCATGCGCTGCCAGAACATTTTCTCCCAAAAAACCAATATCATTCAAGTATTCGAATGGTCGTTTGCCATGTGCTTCTTTCACCTGCTGGATTTCATTCTCAGTTTCTGAAACATGGATATGGATGAGAGCACCATACTTGTCGGATTTTTCACGAACACCTTCTAGAAGTTCTTTAGAACAAGTATATGGTGAATGAGGTCCAAAAGCAACACTTATCCTTCCATCAGCGGCGCCATGGCATTTTTTTATTACCCTTTCAGTTTCTTCAAATTCTGCTTTTCTTTTTTCTCCATCACCTAAATCAATCATGCCATGACTTAAAACTCCTCTAAGTCCGGTTTCCTCTACAGCTCGCGCCACGTCATCCATAAAGAAGTACATATCGTTAAAGGTGGTGGTGCCTGATTTGATCATTTCTATACATGCCAAAAGAGCACCAGCATAACAATATTCTCCATTTAAATGGGATTCCATGGGCCATATGTGTTCATTAAGCCATACATCTAATGGCAAATCATCTGCTAACCCGCGTAAAAGTGTCATGGACAGGTGAGTATGGGTGTTAACCAGACCGGGCATCAAAATTTTATTCTCAGCATTAATTACTTTATCTGCATTAACATCAATTTCATGGGAAATTTCCACTATTTTATCATTTTCAATTAACACAGATCCTTTATTATGATTTCCGCCTAATATTTTAGCATTTTTTATTAAAATAGTCTGAGTTTCCATATTCACCGCCTCTAAATCATTAAAAACAATATTATTTTTGAATAGATAAATTTTTGCTTAAGAACCATTAAAGAAAAAATTATTATTTAAACCCTTTGGGAATACACCAGTTCTTTGAATGTAATTTTAAATAGTGCTCTGTTTTCACTTTTAATTTCCATGTTACCATCAATTTGATCTACTAAACTAGTAACTAAATAAAGCCCTAATGTAGGTTTTTTTTCCAGATCAATTTGTTTGGGAAATCCAATCCCATTATCTTGGACAATCAATTCATATTTTCCATTAAGTTCATGGAGTGAAATTCTAATCTCTCCATCGACGCTTCCTTCTGAAAAAGCGTGTTTTAAGCTGTTTGAAACCAGTTCATTTACAATTAGGCAGCAGGGAACTGCGGTTTCAATATTTACATAGATTTCATCTAGATCTGTTATTAAAAGAATTTTGCGAGGACGGGCGGAATATTGTTCAAACAGGTAATTTGATAATTTTTCAATATAAGTTTTTAAATTAACTTTGGAAAGTTGATCAGATTGATATAATAATTCGTGGACAATAGACATTGTTTTTATTCGATTTTGACTATCCTCAATCATTTCTAGAGTGTTTCTTTTAGAGTCCCAGTATTTTTGTAGATTCAATAAACTGGATATTATCTGCATATTGTTTTTAACTCTATGGTGGATCTCTCTAAGCAAGGTTTCTTTTTCTTCGAGAGATTTTTTTATTTCTTTTTCTGTATTTTTGTTTTGGATAGCTAAAGCATAAAATTCTGCAATTCTCTCAATAGATTTGATATCATTTTGGATATAATCTCTATTAGAATTGGCCAGTGCAATTTGACCCACTAATTTTTCCCTTAAAAATACGGGTACTGATAAAAATCGTCTTAATTTCACATGCCCCTCAGGGGTTCCGTGTGACGATTCGTGAGTTTGTGGAGTGTTGGTGAAAAATGATTTACCTGTATTTAAACAGTGTCCCCAAAGCCCCTCATATTTTCCTTGGACATTTTCCGTAAATGATCCTCTTTCTCCATTTATCATTACCTTACAATTGGCCATCATAGGGGTAAGTGTGTGTGCGATGTTGTATTTAGTTTGAGGATCTATGGATGAAACAAATCCTTGATCACTGTCTGTCAACTGTTTTGATTCTTTTAAAATAGCGAATGCAACGTCTTCTATTGTTGAATCAGGAGATATTATTGGAGAGTATATGCGAGCTAAGGCCTGAGTAATTTTAAGTTCCCTTCTTAATTTAATACGGGATTGTTTTTTATCGGTTATATTCAGTACTGACACTAAACTATTTTTAGTGCCGGGAATCATAGCAACGCTCATGTAAACGTCTATTATATCTCCATTTCGAGTTTTAACTCGACTTTCATAATTTTTAGGAACTTTAGTTGGATCAATTCGTCTTAGTTTGTGATATTTTTTCATTCTTTCTAACTGGTCTTTTCTAAAAAATTCAGTCCAACACATTTTATTTTCAATATTGTCTTTAGAATAACCTGTAAGTTTAGTAAATTCTTCATTTACCAATGATAATACCATGTTGTCTTCACTAATGGCCATGGCAGTACCTGTGTTTTCAAAAATGGCCCTGTACGTTGTTTCCGAAACCTTTAAAGCTTCTTCTGCTTTTTGACGACCCACTACTTTCCAGACGGCATCTATGAGTAATTCTAATTGTAGCAAATCGGTTTTAGTATAATCATTTTCTTTGTTGGCCACACCAACTACTGCTACAACTTCACCTTTACTAAAAACAGGAAGGGTCATGTATTTGTAAATGGGAGTATTTATCCGCCGATATCCTTTTTTAGGGATGTAAGACTTTTTAAAATCATTTAAAATTAGAGGGGTTCCTTTAAGGACGGTTTCACTCAAAACACCGGTTTTTTCTAACTCATAACTGTTATTTGATTCAGAAATAGAACATTCTTCCATAATGCTCTTAGAACAGCTTTTTAAGACAAATTGCTTTTTATATGGGTTATAATGATAAATATGACCTATTTTACTTCCAGTGAGCTCAATAGCCTTCTCAAGTGCATAATCCAATAAATTCTGGACTGATTTTGGAGTATACTGTAAAATTTTCACTAAAATTTTTAGTCTATTTTCATTTAATTTTAATTCTTCTTCCGTCTGTTTTTGTTTTGTTAAATCATCGTAAACTGCCACTAATTCTCCGGAGGGTAATTTGTAAATATAATTCTCACGCCAACCAGAGATTCTTTCGTCTTCATAAAAGGAAGTAGGGAATTTTTCAGGAGTACCTGTTCTCCATACTCGTTGTAAAACTTCCAATATTCCAAATTTTTCGGCACCCGGAAAAACTTCAGTAATTTTTTCACCAATTACATCTTCTCTATTCAGATTTTCTATTCTAGCACCGGCTTGGTTGAAATCTTTAAATATGAAATTTTTACCATTTTCCACGGCATCATAAACTGCAACTGCAGTGTTAATATTTTCAAATATCCCTTTATATTCTTGTTCTGATATTTTAAGAGATTTTTCAATATCTTTTAATCGAGTAATATCCGACATAACTCCAATCATCCCTGCTAAATTGCCTTCAGGGTCATTAAAAGTATTTTTTGTAAATAGGATATCGTGAATGGTGCCGTCACCATATTTAACAGGGGCCTCATAGATCTGGGTGCCTGGATTATCAAACAACTCTCTGTCTTTTTCATGGAATTTATTTGCTAAATCTAGAGGATTAATATCATAAACAGTTTTACCGATAATTTCTTCTTTATAAACACCTAATTTATCTTCAAAAGCTTTATTACAACCCTGATATTTGTAATCAGTATCTTTGTAAAATACGGGGCTGGGAATACTATCCATTAAGTACTGCAGAAAATTATACTGTTCTTTCAATGTTTTTTCAACATTTTTAAGGTCTGTAACGTCTCTAATAACACCTACTAAATATTTTTCTCCGGATTTATCAGTGTAAAGTATTTTTTTAGTGATTATGGTTCTTTTATCTTTGTTAACTGTGGTAATCTGTTCTTCATTGATATTTTCCTGCCCACTTTCAAATACTTCTTCATCTTTTTCCCAGAAGATATCGGCCTCATGGTGAGGGAAGAAATCATAATCTGATTTGTGTAATAAATCTTCTTTTGAATGACCTATAAACTCACAAAAAGCGTCATTTATCAAAATCCAACGATGATTCTTATCTTTTACAAATACTGGATCAGGTATCGAGTTAATAATTTTATCAAGGTAATTTTTGGATCTCCATATTTCGTCTTCCATTTTTTTCCTTTCACTTATATCTAGATTCATACCGATAATTCTCGTGGCAACATTGTTTTCATCGAATTCAACACCTTTAGCCACGCCTAAAATCCATTTTATAGTTTTATCCTTACAAATAACACGATATTCTATTTCAAAATTTTTTACTTTTTCTTTAATCTGCTTATTAAGCTTCTGGCTGATTTTTTCCCGGTCTTCAGGATGGATTAAATTAACCCAACTATTATAATTGGGAAAAAATTCATTTACCGCATAACCGAACATTTTGTAATATTCTGGTGAAAAGTAAACTTTTCCCGTTGCAATGTTCCAATCGAATATAGCGGCGTTGGCACTTTGCAAGGCTACTTTCAATCTTTCTTCACTACTTAATAGCTTGGATTGAGTTTTTTTCAATTCAGTAATATCTATAGCGGATGCTAACCATTCTTTCGTGCCTGGGATGGATACCACGGAAACATACATATGTAGCAAATCGCCATTTTTCTTAATAAAGCAAGATTCATATTTGGAGGGTACTGAAACATCGCCTTTGACTCTTTTTTGATGGTAATCTATCATTAAATCAATATAATCTGGATGGACGAATTCCATCCATTTCATCTTCCCTTCTACTTCTCTTTGGGAATAACCTGAAACTTTCTGCCACTCAGAGTTAACCATGAGTATTTTTCCATCACTATCAAAAAGTAATGTGGCCGATCCGGCGTGATCAAAAATAGTACGATATTTTTTTTCAGAATCAATAATTTTCTGGGCTGCTATTTTTTTATCGGTTATGTTCTGGCTGAAAACTGCTAACTTGGTAACTTTACCATCTTCAATTATAGGATTAATTCGGTGATGAAAATAAGCCCCTTCATATTCGCCTTCAAACTCAACGCTTTGCTTGGTTTTTATGGATGTTTTAAAATAGTTAGAGCGACAATCCATAAATTTCTGATCAACAATATTTTTGAGCTCAGTACCAACCATTTTTTCTTTGGTTAATCCAAAATAATTGGCAACTGTATTGTTGGCAGCCATTACAATTCCATCGGTATCAACTAAAAATAAAGAATCATTTGAAGAATCAAGTATGGCATTAGAAACTCTTTCACTATCTTTTAACTTTTTATCATTTTTGCTTTTATATATGGCAAGTTCAAGAGCATATTTTAGTTCATTAGGATCGTAAGGTTTTATTAAATACCCATAAGGTTGTGTATGTTTTGCTTTTTTAACAGTCGCTTCATCTGAATGGGCGGTTAAGTATATTATGGGGATATTATATTTTATTATCTCTTCAGCCGCATCTATCCCATCCATATCTCCTTTTAAACTAATATCCATCAAAACTAAATCTGGCATTATCTCTTTTGTTTTATCTATTGCTTCATGGCCTCTGGAAGCAACATAAGGGACTTCGTATCCCAATGATTCCAGTCTTCTCCTTAGATCTAGAGATTCAATGGCATCATCTTCCACTATCAATATTTTAAAAGGGGACATTAAATGCCTCGCAGCAACTACATAATACCATATGCAGTATAATATATGTGCCTCTTTTATTAAATATTCCAGCTTTTCCATAACTTACAAAAATCACAATATTTAAAATGAGATAGATAATGAATGGAATATTCAATACTTTAATCAAGTATATTCTGCAAATAACTATTTGATGAAAAATATGCTGAATTGCAGCAAATACTAATGGTTTATTGGGAACATATGCATAATTACTCATCTATTTAATATTATTTCGTGGTGATGATAATGAAACTTAGAATAGCTCTCCCCTCAAAAGGGAGGATAAGTGAACCTGCAGTTAACTTACTGGCTAAAGCCGGCATAGGTCTAAAGGATAATACTAATCGAAAATTATTTTCAGATACTTATCATCCGGATATAAGTGTCATGTTTACTCGGGCTGCAGATATACCTGAATTTGTTGCGGATGGTGCGGCGGATATGGGAATAACTGGTTTAGACTTGATTGAAGAAAAAGATGTGAATGTTGAAATATTAGAAGACCTAAATTTTGGGAAGGCAAGTTTAGTTTTAGCTGTACCCGAAGAATCACCTATCGCCTCTTTACAAGATATTAAATCAGGCACTGTTGTGGCCACAGAATTCCCTAATCTCACCAATAGATACCTTAAAAATAATGGCATTGATGCTAAAATTGTTGAATTAAGTGGTTCCACGGAAATTGCCCCATTCATTGGTGTAGCGGACATCATAACTGATCTAACTAGTACTGGAACTACATTAAAAATGAACCATCTGAAAATAGTTGATACAATATTAAATAGCTCCATAAAACTAATTGCTAATCCTCAAAGCTACCATGAAAAAGGAGAGATTATTGAGGAAGTACGTACTGGTATAAGGGGTGTAATGGATGCTGAAGGCAAGAAACTGATTATGCTCAATGTCAATGAAAATCAGCTTGATCAGGTTACCAAGGCTATGCCGGGTATGACTGGCCCCACTGTTTCCCGGGTTTTATCCAGTGATGATATAATGGCTGTCCATGCAGTAGTGGATGAACATGAAGTATTTAATCTTGTGAATCGCCTTAAAAAATTAGGGGCAAGGGACATTTTGGTAGTTCCTATCGAAAGGATAATATGATTTTTTTAAAGAATTGGTGATGAGTTGAAATTTTTAAGATTTAAAAAACGGGGAAAGATAAAAACAGGATATTTAAAGGGGGAAGAAATAATTGAAACATCTTTTCCAATTCTAGATGCATTGAAATCCCCTGAAAAAGCATTTAAATCAAGCATACAATCGTTCCTAAAAGAAGAAGTTCAAATATTGTCTCCGGTCATACCTTCAAAAATAATCTGTGTGGGTTTAAATTACAGGGATCATGCGCGGGAATTGAATATGGAAATCCCGGAAGAACCCATAATATTTATGAAGCCACCTTCAGGGATCATTGGTCAAGAAGATGAAATCATATATCCTCAAACATCTCAGGAAGTTGATTACGAGGCAGAAATGGCAATTATAATTTCGGATAAAGCCAAAAATGTAACTTCAACTGGGGCTGTGGATTTCATCGGAGGTTATACTGCGATGAATGATGTTACTGCTCGGGATATTCAGAGAAAAGATGGGCAATGGACAAGAGCCAAAAGTTTTGATACTTTCTGCCCGTTAGGGCCATGTATAGAAACTGAAATGGATCCAGATAATCAAAACATCTCTTTAAAATTAAATGGGGAATTTAAACAGAATTCCAATACAAAAAACATGATTTTTAAAGTAAGTGATTTGGTGGAATTTATATCGGATGCTATGACTTTAAATCCAGGGGATGTTATTGCAACTGGTACTCCTCCGGGGGTTGGGCAAATGTATCCTGGAGATTCAGTACAGGTCCAGATAGAAGATATTGGAATACTGGAAAATAAAGTTATAAAATATTAAATCAGGTTAAACGTTCTAATTTAATTTCATACTCTTTTTTAAAGTTTAAAACTAATGCTGCTGATGTTAAAATTAGAAATATGGCAAAAATCCCTACCAAAACAGGTTCTCCTTTTTGAAGGTAGTATCCCGGACTCATTATCAGAGTATAAAATAACATTCCCAGAGCAACTAAATTTAAATTGTAAGCTTTCCTTTTTTTCTTCAAAATACTGATTCCTGAAATTATTAGCATCATTGCAGTAGTGAATTCAGCTATTAAATGTAGAGTAATTTCGGCAGGTTTAACTAAAAATTCCCCTACTTGCCCTGTTAAAATAAATAGTATCCACGTGGCAGTTATTAAAATGCCCATAAAAAGGGAGTAACTTGCAACTATATTTCTTATCATCATTATAATCACTGTTTTTGATTTAAATATGGCGATTAATATATTTTAGCACATAATTATCTTTTAAAAAAGATGAAATTCTATTTTTAGCGAGGTATTATTTAAAAAATAGAAAAATCAAGGTAAATATCAACCATTTTTCATGGCCCATGGAACCCACAATGCAACACATAGGGCCCCTATAATAACTATTGATATTATAAACGCAGCTATGTTCTGAATGATACTGAAATTTTCAGCATAGAAAAATAGCCACAGTCCCAATGCCAACAACCACATAAAACCGATAATTATGGTGGCATATACTCGTTTAGCTTCTGGTTTTTTCTCCATTGAAAATCCTCCATAAATTAAAGTGTGGGAATAATATTTTTTACAATTATTCCATATAAATTGCAGGTTTATAGGGCATGGCATTTTTGGATTTACCTTCTGGATCATAGTCTGGTTCGTCATGAATACTAATTTCAGCGCCAGCTTCCAGGGAGACATAGTCAAGGGCATCAGTGAGTATCTGGTATTCATCCAAATAACCTACATATTTGATTCGGGTCATTTCTCGGCTTATTTTTTTAGCAAACTCTGCAATTTCTTTTTTATCGTCATGAACATTTTTTTGAATAGATTGCCCCATGATTCTACCAATATCAGGTCTACCTACTTCTTGGGCAATATCAAAAACTTCCCATTTCCATTTAGGCGCTAAATATATATGGATCTTGCTAGGAGCAACATCAACAATCTTTTTAATCTCCGAAATGTCCTGCACCAACCCCTGCACGATTTCTTCTGCTTTCTGGATATTTTCATCGATTAATTCTTCATCATAAACTGGCCATGGTGCGTTGGAAACAAATCCTTCTCCACCATATTTTTCCCATAGTTCTTCACATGTGTGGGGAGTGAAAGGGGCCAGTAATCTAATCCATGATTCTAGGACGGTTTTTAGTACTTCTGCAATCTTTAAACGCTCTTCTTCATCACTAAGGTGATGTTCTATACGGCGGAAATAGTGATCCATATCTTTTTTTAGGAGGAAAAGTGCATCTTGAACTGCTTTTCTGGTCTGGAATCCGTCTAAAGCTTCACTCGCCTCTTTGATTCTTAAATGGAGCTGTCCTAATATCCACTTACTTATAAATCGTTCCGGCGGATTAGAATTCATTTCAGCGAAATTCAAAGGTGATTCATTGATTTTCTCCACTTTTTCTGCAAATTCCACAAACCACTCTAACCGCCTTTTAGTTCCTTTAACTTCTTTTTCTCTCCAATCAAAGTCCTGCCACGGCTCGGCAGAAGACATTAAAAACAGTCTTACGACATCCGCGCCATGTTTTTCAATAGCATCAAAGAGAAGTATCACATTGCCTTTGGATGATGACATTTTATGTCCTTCTAAAAGGCCCATTCCAAAAACAACAGCTCCTTTAGGCCATTTATCTTCAGGAAATATCGCTGCATGATGGAATATATGGAATGTAAGATGGTTTCCTATCAGATCTTTTGCTGAAAGTCTCCAGTCCAGAGGATACCAGTAGTTGAATTCGTCCTGCATTTCTTTAGTGAGTTGTTCTGGCAGGGCAACATTGGTATTATGGCCTAGAAGAACCTTGTTAAATAATTCATCATTTAAATCATCAGGGTTGATATCTTTCATATATTTGGCAAGGGTATAGTAAGACATGTAAATTGTTGAGTCAGTTAAGGGTTCAATAAGCCATTGAGAATCCCAGGGGATTTTGGTTCCAAGGCCAATACGCCTGGAACAAGCCCAATCATGGAGCCAACCAATATAATACTCAAAATTAGCTCTAACTTCTTCGGGAATAATATTCATTTTTTCCAGGCAATTTCTGGTGGTATTTTTCCAGTCTTCATCAGAATATTTCATGAACCATTGGTCTTCCATGATTTTAACAACACATTTTCCACCGCAACGACAAATAACTGGCCTTTCTGCGAAGTCATACATTGAATCAGCTTTACCTTCCTCTTTTAAGGTAGCACTGATTTCATCTCTAACAATAGCAACTTTACCTCCAGCATAATCAGGAATGTGCGGGCTCATGGTACCTTTGGCATGTTCTATTTTGTAAAGTTCGTTAGTAGCATCCTTAATTTTAGGATCGTTCTGATTTTCAACTTTAAAACTTTCAATTACATCTTGAGCCGGAAACTCACCATAATCTTTAAGGGTTATCACATTAATGGGCTGAATTCTATCAACAATTTCTTTAATATCATATTTTTCTAGAACTTCAGCATTGTTCTTAAGATCATTTAATGCTATTAAATCTGCAGGAGCGTGGCCTGGAACTGAGAAAACCACACCACTAGCATATTCCGGGTCTACAAAGCTGGCAGGGAGAATGGGATGTTCTTTTCCAGTGACAATATTTTTAACCATCCTACCTATTAGTGGCTGTGGATCCACTTCTTCTATAATTTCCAGGTCTTTGCGTTGGTTTGATAAGTTAATGTAAGATTCTTTACTGATTAACCATTCTTCACCACATGTTTTAACCTTGAAATATTCAACTTCAGGGTTCAACCATAAATTTGTGGCACCATAGATTGTTTCAGGACGGAAAGTAGCAGGAACCAGATAATAGCCATCTATTTCAAATTTAAGAAGGGTTAGCTCATTAATTCCCACACCTTCTCCTTCTAGGAGGTCGTGATCACCCACTGGATTTTTACACTCTACACAGTATTTTACAGGGTGAGCTCCTCTTCTTACTAGTCCCTTATCTTTAAGCTGGCGAATTTGCCATTCAATAAATTTTTGATAAGATTCATCAGTAGTCCTAAATTCTCTTCTCCAATCTATGGAAAAACCTAAATGTTCCATTACGTTGTGATATTCGCTACTGAAATAGTTTACTATGTATTCTGGATCTGAAAACTTTGCAAGTTCTTTTTCGGGCACTTTATGGACGTTTTGGTAGATATTAAGTGTCCAAGGGTCTTGACGTTGTATCCGTTTAGCAATGCCTATAACTGGGGCCCCGGTTACATGCCACCCCATAGGAAATAGTACATTAAAACCTTGCATTCTCTTAAATCTGGCATAAACATCCGGAACGGTATAAGTACGCCCATGTCCAATATGCATGGCTCCACTAGGGTAAGGATAAGCTACAGTTAAGAATATTTTTTCCCGGTTATCTGGATCAGATTGAAATATCTTTGATTCTCGCCATTTTTTCTGCCATTTGATCTCCATATTTTTCTGCAATCGATCACCGCCATTGTAAAATTGATTTTTTTTAAAATTTAAAAGTATATATATTTTTAATAATGATAATTAGCTTCATGATTGACTATATTATAATTTATAAGTATTTAAACGAAGTATAATCCCATATTATGGTTCTAAGTAAATATTAAATACAATTATTTAATTAGTTTATTTATTCGAATAAGAATTATTTAAAGGGTCAGTGTCTACTTCTTTTTTTAACCAGTTGAAATATTCTCCAGACCCTGCTATTATTGGAAAAGCCACTATACATGGATTTTCATAGCTGTGAAGTTCTTTTGTACGGGTTATTATCTTATTAATATTTTTGGAAGTAGTTTTTAGCATTAAAATTGATTCTGAGTCTTCTTCCAGTTTTTCAGCCCACCAGTAAAATGATTTAATTTTTGGAATTATATTGCTACAAGCTGCCAATCGTTCTTCTACTAATTTTTTACCAATAAATATTGATTCTTCTTTACTGGAAGTAGTTATGTAAATTAAAGCGAACATTTAATCCTCTTTATTTAATTTAAGATTATTACCTTAAAACAGGTATTTCTGGAGAACACAATTTATGATTGGATTTTTTGACCTTTTCTCGAATTCTTTTAACGTCATTTGGAGAAATATCCATTTTTTTAGCAATTATTTCATCTTCCATACTTTGATCAATCATTAGATAAAGCAACTGGTCAAGGAGATTGTAAGTCATTCCCAACTCCTCTTCGTCTGTTTGCCCTGGCAACAATCCTGCGGTGGGTGCTTTTCTAATAATTTCTGCAGGAACTTCTAATATGGATGCAATCTGCCTAACATGAGTTTTATAGAGGTCTCCAATAGGGAGCATATCTACTCCTCCGTCACCATACTTGGTAAAGTAACCCACTAAAAGTTCGCTTAAGTTGCCTGTTCCTGCCACTAATAAATTCAAGGAATTAGCATGGTAGTACAGAATCATCATCCTTATTCTAGCTTTTAAATTAGCTTCTGCTAATTGGTTAGCTTCATGAGAACATAGCTCTTTAAATGGTTCTATTAAAGAATCTATGTGTATGGTCTCACATTCAATACCCAGATTTTCTCCAACCAACAGGGCATGTTTTATGTCTTCTGCAGAAGTGGTTTCACTAGGCATGATTAGGCCCATAACATTTTCTTTTCCTAATGATCTCTCACAGAGATAGGCAACAGTTGAAGAGTCAATGCCGCCACTCAATCCTAATACAACACCATTAGAATTGGATTCATCAACTTTTCTTTTTATAAACTCTTCTATTTTTGCTATACTGGTTTCTTCATTTATATTAGGAATGAGATTTATTTCTACCATATAATTCCTCATTAAGTAGATTATGTTTTAGTTTTTGAATTAATCTTATTGAATATTGTGTGCAGTATAATGTTTATAACTAATCATAAGATAAGTTTAAAAGCTAGAATAATATATTCGATATAACTAATATAAGAAGGAAAAACATATTCTCTAAATACCTTTTTATTCTGACTTAATTCAGTTAATGTAATATAGGAGGCATATAATGGCTTTTAAAGACTTATTTAAGTTTAACAAAGGAAAAACAACTTTTGTATTTGTAGGTGGAAAAGGAGGAGTAGGTAAAACAACAATGTCTGCAGCTACTGCAATTTGGATGGCAGAATCTGGTAAAAGGACTCTTATAATATCTACTGATCCAGCACACTCTTTAGGTGATTCTCTGGAAAGACCACTAAGCCACGTACCTACGTTCATTCAGGAAAATTTATATGCGTTGGAAATTGATCCTGAAGTTGCTATGGACGAATATCAGGCAAAAATGAAACAACAAGCGGCATTAAACCCAGGAATGGGTATGGATATGCTTCAAGATCAAATGGATATGGCTTCTATGGCTCCGGGAATAGATGAAGCAGCTGCTTTTGATAAATTTCTCCAGTACCTAACTACTGATGAGTATGATGTGGTTGTATTTGATACTGCACCTACGGGACACACTTTAAGGCTTCTTTCCTTCCCTGAAATGATGGATTCCTGGGTAGGGAAAATGATTAAAGTCCGAAAACAAATTGGGAGCATGGCTAAAGCATTCAAAAATATCTTACCATTCATGGGAGATGAAGAAGAAGAGGATAAAGCTTTAGAGGACATGGAAGTCACTAAAAAGAAAATAAAAGAAGCCCGAGCAGTAATGTCTGATCCGGAAAGGACTTCATTTAAAATGGTAGTAATTCCTGAAGAAATGTCCATATATGAGTCTGAAAGAGCAATGCAGGCTTTGGATAAATACAATATCCATGCAGATGGGGTAATTGTGAATCAGGTTTTGCCCGAAGTATCGGACTGTGAATTCTGTGAATCCCGACGTAAATTGCAACAAGAAAGATTAAAAATGATTCAAGCCAAATTTTCAGATCAACTGGTTGCTGAGGTACCTTTACTCAAGGAGGAAGCTAAGGGAATTGATACTTTAGAAAAAGTTGCTGAATTATTATATGGTAAACCTACAGGAGAATAATTAAAATCCTGTATTTTATTTTATTTAAAAAAACAATCATATAATCAATTTTTTCGGTTATAATTCTATATTTTTCCTAAGATTGGTTTTAAGGTTTAATTAATCTTGGAAATGTTTTTAAACTTCTCGCCTTAGGGTTTTTTTTTAAGTTAGTATTAAAATATTAATTAAATTTTATATATTTTTATTATTTTTGAGAATTTTAAATAGTAAAACAGAAAAAAGTTATTTGTATAAACATTTATCTTATCATTAAATTGGATAAAAAAATGAGATTTGTCAAAAATATTTACTGTACTAATTATAAAACTAGTATAGGAATTTTTTAAAAAGGACTCTAAATTTAATAATTATAGTGGTGATTAATATGAAAGTATCAGTATATGGTGCAGGAAACCAGGACCTTTATGTAAACCAATTAAAATTGCCTGAAAAATACGGCGGAGAAGCCCCATATGGTGGAAGTCGAATGGCCATTGAATATGCCAAAGCAGGCCATGACGTAATGTTAGCTGAACCTAATCGGGGAATGTTAACTGATGAGCACTGGAAGATTGTGGAAGAAGCAGGAGTAAAAGTAACTTCGGATGATGCAGAAGCAGCAAAACATGCGGAAATAGCAGTTTTATTCACTCCTTTTGGTAAAAAAACCTTTGAAATTGCTAAGGAAATAACCAAACACATGCCTGAAAATGGAGTTATTGCTAACACATGCACTGTTTCCCCAATAGTCCTTTACTATGTTTTAGAAAGAGAACTTAGAAGAGACCGGAAAGATATAGGAATTGCTTCTATGCATCCTGCGGCTGTCCCTGGAACTCCTCAGCACGGACACTATGTTATTGGAGGACATTCATCCAGTGAAATGGATATTGCTACTGAAGAACAAATTCAAAAATGCGTATCTCTAGCAGAAAGCTGCGGTAAAGATGCTTATGTCGTTCCTGCAGACGTATCCTCTGCAGTGGCAGATATGGGATCTTTGGTCACTGCAGTTACATTATCTGGAGTATTGGATTACTACTACATAGGTACTCAGATTATTAAAGCACCAGAAGAAATGGTTGAAAAACAAATTCTGATGACTTTACAGACCATCGCATCGTTAGTGGAATCTTCTGGAGTAAATGGTATGCTTAAAGCAGTGAACCCAGAACTGCTAATTAAGAGTGCTAAATCCATGCACTTACTGGAAGAACAGGAAGAACTGGATGCTGCTTTAAATACTCTGGATAAATTAGATGACAATGTAAAACAATGGATTGAAAAAGGTACCATCCAACCAACTAATCTTGTAGCAGCTCAAGCTCTGGCTAGAGAACTGCAGAACTTAATGGGCGAAACTGCAGCTGAAGGTACCATCAGAAGATGTATGAGAAAAATGTTTGAATAACTCAACATTTTCTATTTTTTAATTTTATTTTTAATGATTCACATGTTGATTAGAGATATAAAAACTGCTAAATATTTTGTAACAACTGATAAAACGACTTTATGTGAATTATTACACCCTCAACGTGAGGAAGAAGAAGTTAAAATGAATTGTAGTATTTCGTGCGCTACTCTTCCACCAGGGGATGTTTCTCATCCGCATCGTTTAAAAACTTCTGGTGAAGTATATGTTATTTTACAGGGTAAGGGTATAATGCATATAGATGATGAAGAAGCGTTTTTAGAACCAGGACAAGCAGTTTATATACCTCCCGGTGCCATGCAGTTTATCCAAAATATTTCAAATAAAGAATTAAAGTTTCTTTGTGTAGTATCTCCTCCATGGAGTGCAGAAGATGATGAAATATGTTTGGAATGATTTAATAAATAATCATAACGCACATATAAGTGAATTCACTTTTAGCTATTTCTTTTAATGTACCTGTAACCATTTTCTCATCAGGATAACTCATTCTCTCACAAACAGTTACTTTTCGTGACGGATTAATGCCATTGTCCAGTAAAAACTGAGCCATATCCTTGGTGCTGCGTGAGGGGAGAGTAATGGTCGGTCGACCATTATCTAAAATTTTTAATATCTCACTAAAGTCTTCCCTACCGTGGAATGTCATAAGATCTGCGCTGTCCCAGGGTAATTCTGCTCGAGCAGCACAGAGTTGTAGGGAACTGATTCCGGGAATAACTTCTAAATCAATTTCAATACCCTTTTCAGCAATTATTCTTTGTATTGGTTTTAAAACACCAGAAAAACCTGGATCTCCTGTTGAAAGTACACATACTGATCTTTCTTTTTTCACTAAATCCACAGCAAGCTCTAATTTTTCCTGCACATCTTTAACATTAAGTATGATTATTTCATTAGCTTCTGGAAAAAGATCCAACGCTCTTTCACTTCCCATGGTTATTTCTGCTGTTTTAACAGCTTTCTTAGCGGCAGGGGTTACAAAATCTGCAGATCCCGGACCTATTCCGGCTACAAAAAGTTTTGACATTTTATTTCCTCTTGAAATGTATTTTTAATGGATTCTTTGAGTTTAATATAATATGTACTTCTTTTTTGATAAACCTTAATTAAATTTGAGTTATAACTATTAATTGTGGTGAAAACTGTGACCAAGAAAAATTATCAAACAACATCTTCATGTATTCCAGGGATAAATCTCTTAAATGGGAATCCTCCTCTTAGGGGGGTATAAATAAAGCAAACTATTCTAATCAAATACTAAAAGAAACCAAAAAATTCAGTATTAACTTCCCACCTAAAGGACTGGTGAAAAGGTTGATTATTGTGGAATTGCATCGGGTAGGGATAAAGACAAATCCGAGTTATTTGATATTTACTGTGGGGAACTAGATGTTCCTCTAATAGAAGAATGCACTCTATCTTTAGAATGTAAATTAAGAGATATCTATGAAATGGAATCTCATGACCTTTGTTGGAGAGATAGTATATGCATACAGTGAAGAAAAGTATATGGGTGATGGCAAAATGGACCCTTTACTATTAACCAAAACTGGATAACTATGGAAAATGGGGTAAAAGGTAGTTAAGGCCTGGAGTATTGGGAGTTCATTGGAATAGATTCTGGAAATTCTTTTTTTATTTTAAAAATCCTTTTTATTTTTTTTCTTTAATCACAATCAGAAAACTTATGCCTATTGAATTAGATTATATAATAAAGCAATTAATTTTACATTTTCATATTATCAATTAATTCAAGAAGTGATATCATGCTCCAAATCGCAGTTACAGGAAAACCAAATGTCGGAAAATCATCATTCTTTAATTCAGCTACATTATCTGAGGCCGAAGTGGCGGGTTACCCCTTTACAACAATCGATGCAAACAAAGCAGTTGCCCATGTAGATACAAAATGTCCCTGCAAGGAATTAGAACTAGTTTGCAGCCCTAAAAATTCGCAATGTGAAAGCGGAAGAAGATTAATCCCGGTTGAACTTATAGATGTGGCTGGTCTTGTGCCAGGGGCTCATGAAGGTCGAGGTTTAGGTAACAAATTTTTAGATGAACTACGCCAAGCTAGAGTTTTCATCCATGTAATTGATGCATCAGGATCCACTGACGAAGAAGGAAGGCCCGTAGATGCGGGAAGCCATGACCCATTAGAAGACGTGGAATTTCTAGAAAATGAAATTACCATGTGGATGTATGCTATATTAGAACGTAACTGGGAGCGATTGGTTAGAAAAGCAATGTCTGAACGATTAGACATGGCAAAAGTCATTTACGAACAACTTTCAGGAACAGGCATCCGTCTAGAAGATATTATTGAAGCTCGAAGGGCAATGGAAACCGATTATACGGACTGGGAAAAAGAAGAACTTATTGGATTTTTAGATAAACTACTTAAAATTGCAAAACCCATGCTGATTGTGGCCAATAAAGCTGATTTACCCAGTGCCGCTGAAAATATTAAACGGCTGCAGGAAAAATATGATAATGTAATTCCAGCATCTGCTGAATCCGAATTAGCTCTTAATAGGGCAGCTCAAGCGGGGTTAATAAAATATCAATCGGGTGAAGATGACTTTGAGATACCGGAGTCGAATAAACTTACTGATAACCAGAAAAAAGCATTAGAATATATCCGAGAACATGTTTTAAAAGTTTATGGGGGTACTGGTGTTCAAAAAGCTTTAAATAAAGCAGTGTTTGAGTTATTGGACATGATTGTGGTTTATCCTGTTGAAGATGAACATAAATTCTGTGATCAAAAAGGAAACATTTTACCTGATGCTTTGCTGGTTTCGCGAGGTTCTAAACCAAGAGATATGGCATATGTAATCCATACTGATATTGGGGAAAAGTTCCTCCATGCAGTGGATGCCCGTAAAAACATGAGGGTGGGCAGTGACCACGAGCTGGAAGATGGGGATATAATTAGTATAATCACACGTTAGATGAGATTATTAAAATACATGTTATTTTTTTATTTTAAATAAATCCGTAGACTTTTCATTTTATTCTATATTATGAAATGTTGCATGTGATTATAAGTTTTTTAAATCATTTTATTTGATTTTAGTGGTTTAATTAGATTTTTTAAAGAGTTTTTTTATTTAGAAACTAAATTGGCTAATAATAGATTTACAAAACTTTAATAGAAAAATTTATATATTTTAACTTATACTTTTTACATTAGTATATATTAAGATTAAAAACTTTTATGATACGTTTAAAATAAATGGAGGGAATCAATGAATTTTCCTGAAAAGACACTTATAGTGGTTTTTTTGGTAGTAATTGTTCTTAATATTGTCCCAGCCCACGCAGTATCCGTTGGTGAAGTTAATAATAGAGTAATTGATGATCTTAATCGTTACAATAACTACGGATTTTGGGGTAAAATCTGGTATTTTGGTGAAATTTGCTCCTCACTAAATGAAGCAAACAATGAATATCAATCTGAAGTAAATAACCTTGCAGATCAACGTGAAATTATCAGTGAAGATTATCAAAATAAAAAATCTGAGATGAATGATATAAATTCTGATATTGAAAAATTTAAATCTGAGAGTGAAAAAGAATCTCAACAGAGAGAAAAAGATGCCAATGAAGCTAGGAAAGCTATAAATCACAATAAACAGATATATAATAAACATACAATTAAAAAAAGTAAAATTAACAGTTCTAAGTCTAAACCTTCAAAAACGATAAATGGTACTACTAAGATTAATGATACTAAGATTAATGATACTAAGATTAATGATACTAAGATTAATGATACTAAGATTAATGATACTAAGATTAATGATACTAAGATTAATGATACTAAGATTAATGATACGAGGATAAATGATACTAAGGTTAATGGCACGGATGTAAATAGTACAAATGGTACTAATAAAAGCCAAAATAACAATACTATTATAATTTCAGACCCTGCTCACAAAGATGCAGATAAATACATAAAAAAATACTTAAAAGATCACAATTTAAGCTACAAAGAACTAATAACCGATGTGCATGGTTTAAAAAAAGGTTATATTGTACAAATAATAAAAGGAAATGTTTTTAAATATTGGTTATATCAGAACTACAATAGTACTACTGGAATGGTTACATTAATCACTGGAAATGGAAATACAGTCAATATTAAATTGGAAAATTTTACAAACTCTTTCACAGGTTTATCCTATGAACTGAATGACACACAATTAAAAACATCTGATGCAGTAAAAGAAATACAAGCAATACAGATACAAAATGAACTAGAATCATATAATAATGTTTTAGCATTAGCAGAAAAACTTGATTCATGCACTGTCTTATTTGGCCAACTTGCACTTGCCTTAGGAGTTAGCAGTCTCTTATTTTTAGCTCATGCGGCGGTGTTTTTTTGCTTTGCGGGTATTATAGGTGTTTTTGCTATGTTAATAGGCGCCTTTTTCCCACCACTATTATTTATTATGGCGTTGATGTCAGGCATTTTGGTATTTCTATCTTTGTTATACGTGACCTTAGGTAAATTCTGCGCTCTTTTTTCATTAATATTCTTTGGTTTTCATGAACTGAATACCAATTTTTTACAGGGCACTATTGCAAAAATAAAAGATAACCAGAATAATATTGAAAAAAAATATAAATCTGAAGATTTATAATTTTTTTTTTTTTTTTTAATTGTAGTCATTTAAGTGCCTAATTTCTGAAATACGTAATGATATGATTTGATAATATGCATACGGGGGTATTTTCCTGCGAAATAAAACTAAAAAATCAGATAAATCTAATAAATTTAGTATATTAAAAAAAATTTTAATCATTTTTTTATTAATAGTAGTCATATGTACAGTTTTAATGATAAAGGTTAGTAATGGGGGCATATTTGACAATTTTAACTGTTCAAAACAGATTTCTGGTAATTACAACAATACTAATCATTTAATCAACGATAACGAACGTATTTTTGAATACACGGGTAATGGAACTTTCTGGGTAGGGGTAATTAAAGATACGAATAATGAAAACTTAAAACCGTTATTAGATCCTTTTGAAGACGATAAAAATTTTACTAACATTACAAAAGAAAACATCACTGTCAACGGGCATCAAATTGTTTTTGAAGTGCATACTATGGAAGTTGATCTAACGGCTATATCTTCTAGCCTATCTTATTTAAGCAAAAATAACATGAAAAATGGCATTTCCCGTCAACCATTTGCTAAATTTCAGGCTAAATGGCATTGTAACGAATCAAACTTGACCTTTGTCTTCACAGGTTTTGTTCCATATAACAAGATTCCTGAAATGAAACAAATGATAAAGTCCATTAAATGCCACAGTAAAAAACCATTTATTTTATTTTAAAAGTCTTATAACATATTTTTAATATAAGATGTGTTATAAGTAATATTCTATATTAATTTTTAGAGAGTTTTTATTTTTATTATAATTATTTCAAATTTCCTCAATAAAACTGGAAATTTATTTAAGTATTCAAAAGTGCTTATTTTACTACAATATTACTTTAAATAGTAAATAAAGACAATATCTTTCTTTTTTTGGGTTAAGGGATAATGTCCTGGATAAAAAGGAATATGAAAAAATTTCTTGTAGGGACCATGCTCATTTTTTTAGGATTACACCAGAGGGTTTCCTTATTTTAGGGAGAGTTGTGTCTAATATTTATCTGATTTTCGCTTAAACAACCGTATTATCTTTAGTTCCAAAGCATATGGAAATTAGTACTAAAAAATTCACATTCATTAATTTTCACTTTTTTTGGTTAATATAATATTATATTTTACAAACTACAAAAAAATTAATAGATTTTATTAAATGGATCAATTTCAAAAGGTACATTTCAAGTGTAATTATGGAGATTTACCAACTCTCTAATGAAGAAGTTTTCAAGAGATTAAAGACTTCAAATAATGGTTTGGATCATAAAGATGTCCAAAAGCGTTTAAAAGAGTATGGGCTAAATCAGATCAAGGAAGTTAAAAGAAAGTCATTGATCTATTCATTTTTAGCTAATTTTTATAATGTCCTGGCTTTATTATTGTGGATGGCCAGTATTTTGGCGTTTATTACTAATACTCCTCAACTGGGGATTGCTATTATGGGGGTCATCATAATCAATGCCATCTTTAGTTTCTGGCAAGAATTTGAAGCTGAAAAAGCCACAGAGGCATTGAAAAAAATTTTACCATTAAAAGCCAAAGTCATCCGTGAGGGATGTGAGATCGAAATACTGGCTAATCAACTAGTTCCTGGAGATTTTATGGTACTAGAAGAAGGAAATAATATATCTGCTGATGCCCGTTTAGTTGAAGCTTACCAAATGAAAGTAGATAATTCCACATTAACTGGGGAGTCCCGACCTGTGAGGAAAGTATCAGGCCCAGTGGAAGAAGAGGATAACTGCATTGAATCGCATAATTTAATATTTGCTGGTACCAGTGTAACTTCAGGATCTGGAAAAGCAGTTGTTTTTAAAACAGGAATTCAAACAGAGTTCAGCAAAATTGCTGCACTAACTCAGACTATAAAAGGAGAAACCAGTCCTCTACAAAAACAAATCTCTCGTTTGGCAAGGATAATTGCATTCATTGCTATTATAATGGGAATATCTCTTTTTATAATAAATCTTTACGTGGTTAGACTCCCTTTAGAACTAGCATTCTTATTTGCCATTGGTTTAACAGTGGCTAATGTACCCGAAGGACTTTTACCCACAGTAACAATGGCTTTGGCAGCATCTGCTAAGAAAATGGTGGGAAAAAATGCACTGATAAAAAGATTATCCAGTGTAGAAACTCTTGGATCTACCACGATTATATGCACTGATAAAACAGGGACTTTAACTAAAAATGAAATGACAGTACGTAAAGTATGGATTCCTGATAAAATTGTGGATGTGACTGGTGCAGGATATGAACCTAAAGGAGATTTTATTTGCAATGAAAAACCAGTTACCCATCGTGATATTAAAGAAATAAAATTATTGATGCGAGCAGCTTCTTTTGCCAATGATGCTAAATTAATTCCTCCTCAAGAAAATGATGGGTCTTGGGGTGCCCTTGGTGACCCTACAGAAGCTGCTCTTTTAGTAGCAGCTCAAAAAATTGGATTTAATTGGGAAGCAGAGATGGAGAAGATGCCTCGATTTTTAGAGATTCCCTTCGACTCAAAACGTAAAACAATGAGCTCCATCCACCAGAAGCCTGATAAAAAAGTAGTCTACATTAAAGGGGCCCCTAAAAAAATCATCTCTTTATCCAATTATATCTCTATAAATGGAAAACAAGAGCCTTTATCAGAAAAAAAGAAATCAGAACTCATTAAAAACCATGATGAACTGGCATCTTTAGGATTAAGAATTTTAGCGATGGGATACCGCAATCTCCCAGATGATCTAACAAAATTTTCTCCAGAAAATGTTGAAAAAGATATTACACTGGTGGGTATGGTTGCTATGCAAGATCCTCCGCGCCCTGAGATTAAAGATGCTGTGGCTGAATGTCATAGATCAGGTATCCGGATTATCATGATTACTGGTGATTATGGCCTCACTGCTGGGGCTATTGCCCAGGAAGTGGGGATTATTTCTAATATTGACTACCGAATTGTTAAAGGAAAAGAATTAGAACTTATGAATGATCAAGAAGTCATACAAATCCTTAAATCTGGTGAAAACGTTATTTTCGCCAGAGCAATTCCAGAACATAAAATGCGAATAGCTTCTCTTTTAGAAGAACAGGATGAAATAGTGGCTATGACAGGGGATGGAGTAAATGATGCTCCTGCTTTAAGAAAAGCAGATATTGGTGTATCTATGGGTATAACTGGCACTGATGTGGCCAAAGAAGCATCAGATATGGTCCTCACTGATGACAATTTTGCCAGTATAGTGGCTGCAATAAAAGAAGGCCGCACTATATATGAGAATATAAGAAAATTCATCACCTATATCTTTGCTCATGAAACAGCAGAAATAATCCCTTTTGTTTTAATGGTTATCTTCAAAATCCCACTCCCAATTACTGTAATGCAGATACTAGCCATTGATTTAGGCACGGATACATTACCTGCTCTGGCTCTGGGTAAAGGGCCTTCAGAAGCAGATGTTATGGATAGGCCTCCTAGACCACGCAGTGAAAGACTTCTAAATTTGCCCGTAATTTTAAGAGGATATATATTTTTAGGAATAGTTGAAGCTGTTTTAGTAATATCTGGATATTTCTGGGTACTTTATCGAGCTGGATGGACATTAGGTCAAGATTTAGCATTCACAGATCCACTATATCACATGGCTACTACAATGGTATTTTCAGGAATTGTGATGGCTCAAATTGGAAGCCTTTTGGCCTGCCAAACTACTCGCATGTCAAGTTTCAAGATTGGTTTGCTTAAAAATAGGTGGATTATATGGGGCATATTATTTGAAATAGTCGTTTTGCTGTCTATACTATATATTCCAGGATTGCAGGCTATATTTGGTACTATTGGGCTGGGGATTACTGAATGGATGTATATAATTACATTTGCCCCTATAATGTTATTTTCAGATGAATTAAGGAAATATTTGGTTAGAAAAAGAGAGAAAACTAATTTTTCTTTTGAATCTCCCTGATTTTGTTTTTCAATATTCGGTGCAATTCTTCGGCACCCACAATTTCTCCAACTTCTAATTCCCATGTTGTGGGGAACATGATGAATGGTTTTGATTGTCCCCCACCTAAACCTCCATGGCTTCCAACTAACTCTTCAAAAGCAGCTACTTCATCTTTTTCACTATCATAAAAACTATTTACCATGATATCTGGAGCATACTCAAAGGTACTACTTCTTAAAAGATGGGAAGATGCATTTTCTCCGAAGGGTTTCAATGGATTTTCACCATCTATCTTTCCAGATTCCAAATAATAAACTCCATTTCTCCCTATTGCCATAGGCCCCCATTGTTTTGAAAAAACCATAATGAATCCTATACCTTCGTGCTGAACTAAACCCGGTATTAAATCAGGGAATAATGTTTTTATATCCTCATATGATAATCTTTCTTTCCACTGGGTGAGATAGATTAATCCCAAATTTCCAGATGCAAGCACAATAACTTCTGCATCTTCTCCATTTTTGGGCACGGGCTTTCGAGAAACTTCATAATCTTTTATATATTCCAGTACTTTCCCTTTGGCGATAGAACTTTTTTTAATACTGTCCAGGGTAGTATCTACTACTTTTCGACTTTTACCTACAGCATAGTCCTTTTTATCTTTTATATATACTTTTCCACTGTCAAATGGTCCGGTTATTGCCTGGGAGAAATGATCTTCATTGGATGACAGTTGGCTGTATACATTAATTTCTTCAGGCAGCAGTTTCTGTACCAGATCTTCTAAACTCATCCCATATCTCTGTTTAAATGTAGCACCATTGCTTTGGCCATGGTCAGATTGCACCACAAAATAGTAGGGTCTTTTAGTGTATTTTGAAGCATTTTCAAGCCTTTTAAACTGTTTATCAAGGCCTTGAAGGGCATGGAAAGCGTCAGAATCCCTAATTCCGGAGTGATGGGCAATTTCATCGTAACCTAAATAAGTAGAATATGCAATATCTATATCTGAAGCTAGCATATCTCCAATAAGGGTGTAAGTTGTTATTTCCCTCAGAAAAACATTGGCACCTGCCCTTACAAATGCATAAATAAAACCTCTTTTTATTCGAGGCCTTATATCTTTATACCAGTGGGCGACTTGCGAAAACATATCTAACCCCGCATCAAAGAAGAATAAAGTAAGCATTCTGCCGAAATTGGAGGGGTTTGAGAAAAAGTAATACCAAGTTTCATTATAAAATTTAGAGAGTTTTTTTAATTTGCTGTAAGTGAATATAACATTTTCCGCATCACCGGAAAATAGATTAGACCTGCTAGCTCCATTTGATGCTAATAATCCTTTGCCATCGGAGATGCGTTTTTCGATTACGGGAGCATCTGATAGGCCGGTAGAAACCATTATTTTATTATTATTTGTCTTTTCAACCCATCTGAATGCGGGAAGATCTTTATTATTGCCATGGAGGATACCTGCTTGGCTGGCCCCTGTTTGACTGGATAAATCCGTTTCCCATGGAATTATTTTATGGATTCCGTCTTTTAACCACCGGGCAAGAGTTGGCATATGTCCCTTTTCGATTGCTTCTTTTAGGATAGTTTCAGATAGCCCATCAATTTCTAAAAATAATATGCCTGGGTAATCTTTGGGTTTTTTATGTTTATTTTTTATATTTCTCCTTAAAACAGCCCGGTAATATGATGTGTCGTCATCAAGGGTGATTAAAATGGAAAGAATAGTGGTGATTATTGCCATACTCAATGGGGTTAAAATCAAAGCCCAACCCTCAATACGGATTCCCGGAACAAAATTACTTATGGCCCATATTAAAATCCCGTTAATTATTAAAGCACCTATCCCCACAGTATAAACCAGAAAAGGCAGGAAAATACGGGATAAGAAAGGCCAAAACAAAGCATTGATAACTCCAAGCATGCTTACCACCACTACAGCTGTTTCCCAGTCGTTAATGGTAAGTCCTACTGATAGGTGGGCAATTAAAATAAAACCCAGTACTTCTCCCACCCATAAAATGAGTGTACGTCCTATAAAACCATATACTGTTTGTTTTTTAGGATTATACAAGGGGTTATAATTTTTCATTTTAAGCACCATCAACATTATTTATTTCCGGACTTTTTAGATGAAAAGTAGTAATCTCTGGAGGACAATTAATTCTAAACCAGAAAACATTGGTCCCCACTCCTCTACTGGTGTATTGTACCATTTCCCCTACACGGTACTCCCCTAAGGGGTACTTTGTAAAATGAGGTCCTCTGATGAATGTTCCAATTCCAGGGATTACAAATTGCCCTCCATGTGAATGTCCAGATATTTGGAGTCCAAAACGACCGGTCAGAGAACTGATATCTGCAAAATCGGGTTCATGTGCCAGGAGTACTGCAGGTCCACTCGGAGGTAGTTTGCCCATGACAATATCTAAACGATGTTTATTCAACATGACACTATCTACGCCAGCGATATGCAGCTCTGCTCTTTTATTTTTATTACATTTTTGAATGCTATAAACGTCATTACTCACATCCACTATACCACTTTTTTCTAACACTTTTCTAATCTTACTTGATCCTAACCAGTGGTCATGATTGCCTAAAACTGCGATAGAAATATCTAAGGGGTTTAAATTTTTTAAAGAATATTCTAAATGTTCTTCCATATCTTCAATAATATATGAAACAAAATCCCCGGTTATGGTCACCATGTCTGGTTTTTGATTATTAACCATTTCCACGATCCCATCTAAATGTTGGGGAGTTATCCATTGACCTAAGTGTATATCTGAAATATTCACAATCCGATAATTGTGGAATAATGGATCCAATCCCGGGAGAATGACATCAACAGGTATAATTTCAAAGTTTTCTGGCCGAAATTCTCCATACCCTATTTTATGGCGATATTTTGTCATCCCTCTTTGCATTTTCTGCCTTAGTTTCAATGCCCGTGGAAGTGTTTCTTTTTTCTTTCTCATGCAATCACATGCCCCGGATTTATATTCATTATCCCTTTTCATTTATTGTTATATATTTTTATAATAAGAATATAGAAAATATGCTATATTTCCATTTTTAATGGGGGTTTTTAAGATGAAACTAATGAATGGTATTCTAACAATTTTTTTAGTAATGGGTCTTTTATTGGCCCCGGGTTGTATTTTTGCTGATGATAGTTATGCTTTCCCTGGAGAATCTAAATCCACTTTCCAGTCTCATGATTTTAATCTACTTGAAAAAGGAGGGGGCAGTAGGGGTGGTAGTTTTAGTAGTTCCAAATCCAGTTCAAGTAAAAAAATCAAAATTGGTGATGGGGATGATGAAACCGATGATGTTGATGATGGTAGTGGATTTCCATGGTGGATCATAATTATATTAATAATTATTGTCCTTCTGATTATTGCCTTTGTGGTTTACAAAGTTTTCTTTTAGAAATATTTACTAAATTAAAAAGGTAATTGTATGGTTTTAATATTGGAGATAATCCGGAAACACTTACCTAAAGCAATACATCACAAGGCTACCAAAATTTTAACCCTGGTCCTGACAGTAATTGCTTATGGTACTATTGGATTCCATTTTATTGAAGGTCAATCATGGACAGTATCATTATATTGGACATTTATTACCATTGGAACTGTGGGATATGGTGATTACAGCCCTGAAACAACTTTGGGGATGTATTTCACGATAACTTTGGTCGTGTTGGGTATAGGGACCTTTGCTTTAGCTGTGGAAGTGGTATTGTCATTTTTAATTGAAAGACATCAAATGAAACTCATGGGGCTGATACATGTGGAAAAATCTAAACACGTGGTAATCTGTGGATGGACAGAAAGTACTATGGAATGTATGAAAGAACTTGGAAAAGAAAACTCGGTTTTTGTCTTGGATGAGGATGAAAATGTAAGAAAAAAAGCCATTAAAAATGATGCAACATTTGTGCACGGTGATCCAACCAGAATAAAAGATCTGGAAAAAGCCAATGTAAAAGGAGCCAAAGCTATAATTGTAGATATGGAAACGGATTCACAATCAATTCACTGTATTCTAGGTATCAGGAAAATTGATAAAAATGTAAGAATCATTGCTGAAGCCCAGCGATATGAAAACATAGAACAGCTTAAAATGGCGGGAGCTACTCAAATTATCTCTCCATTTGTTATATCTGGGCGCCTGATGCATAAAAGCATTGATGATGGGTACGAGGCCATGTTTGTCCAGGAAGTATTGGCTGAACATAGTAATCGTGAAATGAAGGAAGTTAAAGTACAACATGGATGTTCAATAATTGGAAAAACAATATTGGATGTAGATATTCACGAAAAAACAGGTATAGTTCTTTTAGGTATCGGAGAAAATGATAATTTAATTATAGATCCTCCCAGAGATTTTGTTATTAAAGAAGGGGATATCATGTTGGGTATTGGAAAATTAGATGAATTTAAGAAATTAGAAAAATTCTTGAACTCTTAATTTCTTATTTTATTTAAATTCAATTTTTAGTCTTTTCAATGGCTGTATATTCAGCGAATTATTTTTTAAACTGGTTTTAAATACGTAAGGCACTATATTAACTCCATTTTCATAGGATTGTTTCAAGGTTTTTGAAAAATCAGGATCAGTGGTGTAGTTAGGTGAAAAATAACTTGCATCTTCTTTCATAATTAAAAAAAGGACGGTTGAATCAAAACCTTGCTTTTTACCCTCTATCAACTCTTCTAAGTGCCTTTTACCTCTGGCAGTTGGGGCATCAGGGAATAGGGCGTGATGGTTTTTTACCAGAGTACATCCTTTCACTTCCACCAACATGTAACGATTTTTTGAGGTTAATAAAAAATCTAAACGGCTTTTACCAAACGTATATTCTCTTTTTTCAATAGAATAATCTTTGAATTCATCAACCAATGTTGATTCTATTAAATTTGCAGCTAAATCACTATGGAATCCAGAGTTAATCAGGACCCACATATTGTCCTTGAATACTGCAATAACATCAAAATTAGTTTTCCTTTTTGGATTTTCAGGAACTTTCCTTAAGAGTAATTTAACATTGGGTTGTAGAAGTTCTTTTAAACGTCCGGGATCTTTAAGATGGGCTAAATCCTCTTTGGTGTCATGGTAAAGGAATCTGACCGTAAACCGGTTGGGGCGCTCTAGAAAGTACCCCTGAATTAAGTTTTCTATTTTCATGTTATCCTAATTTTTTGGTTTTATATGGATGTAATACTATTGATAAATTTATATTGATTATATTTCTAATTAATGTATTAAGATGATTAATCTGGATTTATGACTAAAGTTAATAAATTATTGAAGTATTATTTTATGAGGTGAAATATTTGCATCCAAGACCCAGTCCTATCGCTGCTTCCCTTTATACTCTAAGAGATCTTAATGCTGACGTTGTAATTCTTCATGGCCCTCATGGGTGTTGTTTTCGTACAGGAAGACTATTGGAAAGTGATGGGGTGAGAGTACTTACCACAGCTATGTCTGAAAATGATTTCATATTTGGAGCTGGTGAAAAATTAGCAGAAACTCTTAAAAAAGCAAATGAAATGTTTTCGCCAAAATTAATTGGAATTGTAGGAACATGTGCTAGTATGATAATAGGAGAAGACCTTAAAGAGGCAATATTGCAGGCCGACATTCCTGCTACTGTACTGCCGGTGGAATCACATGGGGGTTTTGGTGAAGGGGATAATACAGAAGGCGCAATCATTGTTCTGGAAGCAGCAGTAAAAGAAGGTATTATTCCATCTGAAGAAGCAGAAAGACAGATTAAAATGCTGCGGATGGCAACAGAAATTGAAAAAACCAGGGGTATGGCTCAAGGTGAATATATAGCTCCTTCATTTGGAGACGATAAAAATGAAATCGCCTTAAAATTAATAAATGCTTTAAAATCTGGTAAAAAAGTGGCTATGGTACTAAATGCGAAAAAAGAAACTTCTTACCTATTTGCAGATGTATTAAAAATTCCTTATAATTCTATTAATCCAGATAACACTCCTTTGATAATTGCCAATCTGGATGATAATATTGGACTTCCCCGGATAAGGCAGCATGCAGGTAATATCAAGAAAGAACTTGAAAAAGAAGGAATCCAAATTGATTATATTACTGGTGGTTTGGATGAATATCCAGTTACTGCTGAAACCGCTGTGGAACTATTAAAAGAAGAAAAAATTGATTTTTTAGTTGTGGCCGGTGTGCCCCATGCTTTACCCATTGAAGAACTTAATTTGGAATCAGTGGCTGTAACTGATGGTCCTAGAATTGTTGAACCATTGAGAAAGTTAGGTTATTCTCACGTGGTTGCAGAACTGGATGCACATGCTAAAACACTGGGAACTGAGAAAATAGTTATGTCTGATTTTGGAGAGACCATACGAAATACAGTAAATCTGGAGAATTAGGACAATATTTTATTATTTTTTAAATAAGATAGTAAAAATTATTTATCAATATTCATATATGCAAATAAAGATTAATAATTAATGTAATATTAAATATAGATTATAATAGTAATACTTAAAAATTATTTAAAACTGGTGATAAAATGAGTAAAACAGTGGGTATGATTCTTTGTGGGGGCTTCGGGAAGAGATTAAGGCCGCTTACTGAAAAAGTTCCTAAACCATTAATTGAAATGAAAAAGGGGTATACAATTCTGGATAAGCAATTATTTGATTTTAAAAACGCAGGTGTTGGAAAGGCATATCTTTTGACTGGCTTTTTAAGTGATAAAATACAGGAAAGGTATGGTGATGAATATAAAGGGGTTAAAATTGAGTATGTTGAAGAAAAAGAACCTTTAGGTACATTAAATGCTATTAAGCTGGGCATGGATGCCATAGATAACAACAAGCAATGCGTAATTAGAAATGGGGATGTTGTTGCAGATTTGAATATGAAAAAAATGATCAACCTGGGTGAAAGTTCAGATTACCCCTTCTCTATATTCATAACCAAGATGCAGTCTCCATATGGTATTGTGGAGGTTAATGGCGACCGTTTGGTGGCATTTAAGGAAAAACCTATACTTGATTATTATATTAATGCAGGGGTCTATTTTTCAAAAGGACCAATTGATTTTGGAGATTTCGATGTTGGAGACATTGAAAAAACAGTTTTCCCCATGCTTGCTAAAGAAAATAAACTTGGATACTATAAAGAAGATGGTCTCTTCTGGATGGCCATCGATACCTCCAAAGAACTGGAAGAAATACGAAAAGAATACAGAAACAGGGAAGATAAACCTTGGGGATATGAAAAAGTTCTTATAAATACCGAAAAATATCTTACTAAAGAATTATTCATAAAAGAAGGATATCAAACCTCTTTCCATTATCATGAAAAGAAAGACGAGACCATGTACATTGTAAGTGGTGCAGGATACATTGAATTTGAAAACCGGAAAGAATACTTTGGTAAAAATGATACTGTGCGTATTGAACCAGAAGAACCGCATTCCATTGTTGCCATGGAAAATACCATTTTACATGAAGTTTCAACTCCTCACCTACAAGATACTGTCCGTATAAATGATTATTACACTCGATAAATTTAGGGGCAATTTCATGATAACTATAATAAATTATGGGAGTGGGAATTTAAAAAGTATCTGCAATGGATTTTTAAAAATAGGTATTCCTGCAGAAGTCACCAATGATCCTGCAGTAATTGAAGATGCGGATGCACTGGTTTTACCGGGAGTAGGGGCATTTGGGAGTGCTATGAACCACCTGGAAAAATACCGGACCAGCATTTCTAAATTCCTTCAACAAGAAAAACCTTTTTTAGGGGTTTGTTTAGGATTACAACTTCTTTTATCAAAAAGTGAGGAAAGCCCCGGTGTCAATGGTCTTGATATTATTCAGGGAAATATTATCCGTTTACCTCCAGGATTAAAAATTCCACACATGGGCTGGAATAAACTTGAACTGAAAAATGAATGCCCTATTTTAGATGGGGTTGATCAGGAATACATGTACTTCGTCCATTCTTACTATGCCCGTCCGGATGATGAGGATGTGGTGGCAGCCACAACACAATATGGGATGGATGTGCCTGCTGTTTTATGGAAAGATAATATTTTTGCCACCCAATTCCATCCAGAAAAAAGTGGTGAAGTGGGATTGAAGATTTTGAAAAACTTTGTAAAACTTTTAGATTAATTACACATATTCAAATTTAAGGTGATTAAATGGACATTGAAGGCTTTGCTCGGGATAAAATCCAGAAAAATAATCATGATGTAGTTGAATCAATACTTGCAGATAGAATAATGGAATATAAAGAAATAAACCATGATAATGCGCGTTTAATGGCCCGGGCAGTATTGGAAGAAGTTACAAACACCTTAAAAATCCATGAAAGTGAAGACGAATTTTTAAAAGAGATAATTGGTTTCAATGAAGCCCAGGTGGGTATGGGCGAGATGGGTGTGGGGTCCAGGGGAGCTGGAGATTTCTTTGTCCACAGAAAAATTGCAGAAATTGTGGCCAGTACTCAAACTGGAGCATTAATCAATCCCACAGCTCAAGACGATGGGGGAGTAGTCAAATCAACAATCAAAGGAGAAGATGTGTATATAACAACTGCAGTAGATGGTATACACTCAAGACTAAGTGAATATCCATTCTTAGGAGGATTCCATGTAGCAAGAGCATCTTTAAGGGATGTATGTGTTATGGGGTCTGATCCGGTGGCAATCATAAGTGACCTTCACCTAGCAGATGATGGGGATGTGGGGAAACTTTTCGATTTCACAGCAGGTGTAGCTGCTGTATCTGAACTGGTAAATGTGCCTATTGTGGCTGGAAGTACCCTCCGTGTTGGTGGCGATATGGTTTTGGGAGACCGGCTGGTGAGTGCAGTGGGGTCGATTGGTGTATCTCCATATCCTCCAACGGCTAGAAAAAGGGCAGAAGCTGGAGATATTATACTATTGACTGAAGGATCGGGTGGAGGCACTATAACCACCACAGCTATTTACCACGGCCTGTTCGACGTTGTATGGGAAACTATGGATATTAATTTTATCCAAGCATCCGAGGCCATAATGCACGCGGGACTCCTTCCAGAGGTTCATGCGATGACTGATGTAACTAATGGAGGGCTTCGAGGAGATGCTCATGAAATCGCAACAACTACTGGTCTTGGAATGGAATTTTCTCACGAAAAAATCAGGCAAATGATTAATCCAAAGGTTTTGGATATGTTGGATAGTCTGAATATTGATCCTTTAGGCGTATCTGTTGATTCATTAATGATAATCGCACCTGAAGATGTGGCAAGGAAGGTAGAAAAAGTTATCTCTCAATCAGGAGTTAGAGTGTCTGAAATAGGTGAAGTGGATAATACTGGAGTTCCCCGCATGATTAAAGATGATGGTGGGGTGGAAGAATTAAAACCACTATTTAGAGAAGCGGCTTATACTAAAATTAAAAAACTGGTAGGGGATACGACTCCAGAAGACTTTGAATTAATGAAAGAAAAAGTTGAAAAAGCTGCACAAGAGTCTATACATAAGAAGAATAAGGTGGTAAAGGCCATTAGAGATAATTAAAACCATCTTATTATTTTTTAACCATTCATAATACTTATTGGTTTTAATTTATTATACGGTGTTTCTATGGATCAAAAAGGTTTTTTAATTTCAATGGATGCTATTTTAGGACTTTTAATTTTCATGGTGCTTATGGGGGTAGTAACTAATGTGAACATTTTTACTTCTCATAGTTATTCTCAGGAAAAGGGTTTTACTTACTCTGCACAAGAATCAATGGAATTAATGGCTAATCACAATGATTCTGGAAAAGGCTCAATTCTAGCCCAAATAGCTAATAAATTAGGAGCGGGGGAAGAAAAATCGGCAGAAAAAATCGCAGAAGAGTTTCTAAATAATAGTGGTTATGAAAACTACAAATTTTGTGTGATTAATCAGCCTAATAAATCAACGATTACATCTAAAGGGGATATTGACGGTTCTAAAAATGTTAATTCTGCAATCCGAAGATATGGGGATTACACTTTTCAACTTTATGTGGGTAAGTGATAAACTAAATAATTAAATACTAAAAAAAACTAACCATTTGAATACAGTACTAGGTTTTATATGCTATTTTATTGTTTGGTGCTGGAAATCTAATTAATTATGTATGAATACGCCCTGATAGTGTAGTGGATATCACTTAGGATTGCGGATCCTATAACCCGGGTTCAAGTCCCGGTCAGGGCACTAGTTTTATTCTTAAATCTGTAAATATTATTTTTTGTCATTTAAAAATAGAATAAAATTATTAATCATATTTGGATTAACATTAAATATTATTTTCATCATTACAAAAACTTCACTACTCAAATACATTATGGGGAATCAAAATTAAATCATAAGTATTTTATACTATTTTAATAAATATATTCTAAAAAGTAAGTGCAGGTTGTTTTCGGGGGATATAATTGATTAGTCCAGTATTAGAAAAGGATTATGAGTGGAATAAGAGGGCTATTGGAGATTTATTTAAACAATTAAATACTTTAAAAGTAGAAGGCCTCAGTGAACTTTTAACTGAAATTAAAATAAATTGGGAGTCTGGGTTTTACGGTGAATTATTAATTGCTTTCAATTCAACTGAAAAGATGAAAATTAGTCGTGACTTAACATTCAACGAACTAAGAAATAACCGCGTGATGGCCCTGGCAGAACAAAACCTGCCTAGGGGGGCTATGGATATTGGGCTTACTTACATAGATAAATTCAAACCCATGTATCCTTTCATGGAAACTGTTTATTATATGGGTGCTAATCGCCCACTTGAATGGGAAGACTTTTTAAATGTTTATTTTAGTGGTTTGGATTCCCGCATAATATTTGCACTGGACAACTTTGATGAAATAGAATTTACACCTCAGTTCAATGCCAGATTCTTTAGACAGCTTGGAAAAATCAGTTTAACCGGAAGGGCAATGGAACTTTCACACAAATTATCCAGATTAATGAAGTGCATTGGAGAACACATTTCCTGGCTAAATTTCAAAGATTTCTCCCAGTATTACTGTCCCTTAGAAGAAGGATTTGTAAATTTTTTAGCAGCATGTTCGGCTATGATTGATAAAAGAGATACTATACTAGTTGAAGATATTATTAAAGGATATACAACTTTTTTTAAAATTATACATTCAGATCTCATGGATTATAAAGCTCCGGGGAATATAATTGAAAATATACCCGAATATAAAGGTTATCTAGTCTGTGAAGGGTGCTCTGGTTACTATGCATTACACCCAGAAGAATCTCCAGACGATTTCACTGCCTGCCAGTGTGGGGGCAACCTGCTATTTAGGGAAAAACTGGATACTAAGCTTACAAGCCATTAATATTTTTAAACATCAACTATTTTTAACTTTAAAAACATAATTTATTATCACTGTTTTAGAGGTAGTGGATAATATGGGCTCTTACTTCAACACTGAAATTGAGACTATGGATCGGGGAGATTTAGATACTTTAATAGAGGAGAGAATAAGATACACTGTAAAATATGCTTATGATAATTCTCCTTTTTACCGGAAATGGTTTAAAGAAAATAAAATAAGTGTTTCAGAGATTAAAAGCCATGAAGATTTGCGAGAGTTACCAATTATAACTGGTAAAACTATGAGAGAATCTCAGCCACCGGATACCCGTGAATTTGAATTTAAATGCAGTTCCTGGAAAGATATATATACTATACATGAAACCAGCGGGACCAGTGGCCGACCTAAATCTTTCTTTTTAACTTGGGATGACTGGCAGAGATATGCTGAAAAATACGCCCGTTCATTTGTATCTCAGGGATTTGGGCAGGGGGATAGGGTTGTGGTCTGTGCTTCGTATGGGATGAATGTAGGGGCCAATACTATGACTTTAGCCGCCCAAAAAATAGGGATGACTATAATACCTGAAGGAAAATGCACATTTCCAGTCAGGATTATAGAACATTATCA